>NZ_CAAJGQ010000017.1 GCF_901000775.1 Candidatus Rhabdochlamydia sp. T3358 | reverse complement strand
TTCCTGTAGTTTGATTGATGAAATAAAATAGATATTGTCATCATTTCAGGAATAGACATTTCTGCTTTAGGTCCTCTTAGAGATTTGCCTTTGGTAATTAAATGTTGCTCCCATTGCTTGTTGAAATCCTTCCAAAAATCATCCACAGAACAGTACAATTCAACAAGCTTTTCCATTTTTGACCTCTTTTGTTGTTGTTTTTTCAGAAACGAAACTTGTACAACATTAAGAGGTCTTTTTACACTGTTTTTTTGTCTTATCTTTCCTATTCTTAGTTAATTAAACTCAACACTGGGGTCTTAGAAGTTCTTTGCAGAATAGATTTTCTTTAAGCCCTGGAAATCATGAGGCTGTTGCATCTTCAAATGCCACAGGTGCTTTTAGGCGATCCATCAGTAATGCAGAAAGTTCTCAGACTTTAGGAAGACTAGGAAAATCTGAAAATTTATTAAAACCTAATTCTGTTTCCGCTTTAGAAGAAGCCATAAGAAAATTCTCGGATAATGGAACGAGAGAGGAATCTACTAATTTTTCTGAAAATCCACAAGTAAACATAAGCTTTGTAAAAACTTTAAAAAAAAATGTGAGCATGCGTTTGCTAAATTCAAAAAAACCAGAAGAAATAAATAAGAGTTTAGAGAAAGCAAAAGAACGCTTTCAAATTTCAGAGTTCAAAGAATCTAAAAAGCTCTTTGAGAATTTATTAGGATCAAAGCATTTAGGGACATCAGAAAAAAAATCAGAGATTTCTCTTTATTTGGCAGCAATCTATTTGTTAGAAAAGAATGGGACTAAAGCTGACAGTTATTTAAAAGGAAATTCTTTTCTAAAGATGGTAATGGGCAATCATGCAAAACATCTTATAAATCAAAAAGCATGTATTGCAGATCCAAAATACAAGGAAGAGCTCTTTTCAAATGCAAATTTTTATGAAAGCTTATCTGACGATGCATCCACAGATGAAAAAATAGTAGCAGAAAAGCTGCTTGAGTCTTTTGGAGAAAACACTCCTATTCAAAATATACAGTAACCAAATAAATGAGCAGAGTAGCTAAGGACTCTATATTTTTAGCTACTCATTTACGAGATGCAAAAGAGCTTTAAGTTAGCTAGCGATTTTTTTTGCCATTCTTCTAAAGATAAAAAAATGAAAAGGAGCTAATATATACCAATAGGCTCTCCCTAATATACCTTTAGGCCGAAAAGTAGCTGTTTGGATTAAAAAATCTTTGTTTTCTTTATTCTCTATTTTGAACTGTAGCCAAGCTTCGCCAGGAAGTTTCATGCCTGCATATAAAATGAGATTAGCTTCTTTTTTATCAGCGCGTAAAACCCGCCAAAAATCAATAGAATCGCCTACTTGGATTTCTGAGGGGTGTCTTCTACCGCGGTTTAATCCAACGCCCCCGATGAGACGATCCATCAATCCTCTTATTTTCCAGGACCAGTTAAGAGCATACCAGCCTGTGTTTCCTCCAATACACCATATCCTTTCCATTACAGTGTTTTTAGAACAGTGAAGAGGAACTGTTTGTTTATTGATAAGACATCCTTCTATGGGTACTTGGACATATGTTTGAATACTAGGATTTGAGTTATTGGGGTCCCAGGCATCCATCCAAGTAGAGAGCACTTCATTTTGTGCAATCTTTTTAAAAACCAATTCTAGCGCTTCTTGAAAGTTCAAGCAGTGATGGGGAAGGATTTGATGGATTTCATTTTTTTGACAAACCGAGCTAATTCTCATGCTTTCTACTAAATAAGAGCATAAGGAAAACCGTACAGAAGTAATAAATACAAGCCAGTAACTGGATAAACGAGGGGAGAGAACAGGAACGTTGATTACTCGTCTTTTTAGTTTTCTAAACTTTGCATATTCTAAAATCAAATCTTTAAAGCGTAAAACATCAGGACCTCCAATATCAAAGATTTTATGATAACAATCTTTTCTTAGCATCACTTGTGTAAGGTAGAATAGTACATCCCGAATAGCGATGGGTTGACAGAGGGTATTAACCCATTTAGGGGCAATCATAAAGGGAAGCTTTTCGGTTAAATCGCGGATAATTTCAAAAGACGCACTTCCACTTCCAATGATAATACTCGCTCGTAAGATAGTAGTGGGAATAGCGCTTTTTCTTAAAACTTCTTCAACTAGTAAACGAGATTTAAGGTGAGGGGATAGCTTCTTTTCGTCATTGATGATCCCTCCTAAATAGATGATTTGTTGGACGCGGGTTTTTTTCATTCCTTTAACAAATTGATTGGCTACTTCTAGTTCAACAGTTGTCAAGTTACTAATAATATCTGTCATGGAGTGCACAAGGTAATAAGCTACATCAATATCAGGGAGTTGAGCTAATGTGTCGGGGTTCTTTAGATCTCCCCATATATAATGCAAATTTGATCTCTGCTCAGGAAAAACAGATATGCCTTTAATGCGACATAAAGCATATACCTCATGTCCTTGATCTAAAAGAGTATTGATCAAACGTTTTCCTACAAATCCAGTAGAGCCAGTGACGAAGACTTTAGCCATAGGTCAATAACTTGTTGAATCGAGTTTTACTTTGCCTTTAAAAATCTTATATACGTAACTAACATAAAAGATGGATAGGGGAGCTCCTGCTAGGGCAACAATAAAGATCACCCATAGAGTAATAGGTGAAGAAGAGCTATTAAAAATGGATAAGCTTAAATTTTCAGGATCTTTGCTAGAGATGATTAAATCAGGATAAGTTCCTATTGCATAGAGCAACATTAAACTTAAAATGGCAATACAAGAACCAATAAAAGCCCAACCAAAACGCTCTTTATATAACTGATAAGGGATACAGAAAACCCCAAATAAACTAATGATTACAAAAATAAGAAGACTTGGATAGGTAAAAATCCTATCCATCATAAAGGGAAAATATGCATATGTTGCTAACGTTGTCGCCAGCCAAAGAACTAGAAAAGCAATCACCAGTGGATAACTTAATTTTAGCAAGTGCTTTTGGATATCACCCTCTGTCTTAATCAAGAGATATAAACACCCGTGAAGTGTAAAAAAGATCAATGTAAAACACGCTATCAAAAATGCGTAAGGGTTCATAAAATGCAGTTGATCCCATAAAATAATACCTGTGTGATTGAGTGGCATACCTTGGATTAAATTACCTAAAATTAGACCAAGATCTACAGAGATGAGTAAGCTAGCTAAAAAGAACAACATATCCCAAGTTCTGCGCCAGAGAGAAGATTCTTTTTTACTGCGAAATTCCATAGCAGCTGATCTAAACATAAAACCAAAAACCAAGAGCATCATCGGTATATAGAGACCAGAAAGTAAACTAGCAAATACCTTAGGGAATCCCGCTAAGAGAATACCTGTTGAAATCACAATCCAAACAGAATTCCCATCCCATACCGGACCTATAGCATTTAAAAAAACTCTGCGCTCTTCATCTTTTCTGGCAAAAAGATGTAAACAACCAACCCCTAGATCAAATCCATCCAATGTTGCATAAGCAATAGCGGAGAAGAGAAAAATAAGAAGAGCAATATGTTGCAAAATAGAAATACTCATCAGGGTTTATCCTTTAGATAGAGATCTCGATAGAGATCTTGATCTTCTGTTAAATTTTGACCATGCTTGATCTTCTTATCAAGTAGGAATAGAAAGAGAATAAAGAAGAGTAAATAGATGAAAACAAAGAGAATTAATGAGGTGAGATTTTGTGCAACGGTTACCGTTTCTGAGAACCCCTCACTGGTTTTTAATAGCTTGTGAACAATCCAAGGCTGTCTTCCCATACAAGAAGAATACCAGCCAGCTATATTAGCAAACTGAGGTAGAATAACCGATAGAATCAAAAACCATTGTAGAACAGGGGCTAATATCCACTTTTTCTTCCACCACATATAAAGACCCATTAGAGAAGCCAACATCATCAATCCCCAACAGATAATCATCAGATGATAAACTTGAAAGACCGGTTGAATCAAAGGCCATTCTTCGCGAGGAAATTCATTTAAACCGGGCACTGCAGGTTTAAAGTCACGATAGACCAAAAAGCTAAGCAATCCAGGAACAGGCAACCCATAAACCTTTTGCTTTTCCACATCTACCCAACCAAAAGCGTAAGCTGGAGTATAAGGTTTTGTCTCAAAAACCCCTTCAAAAGCAGCGAGCTTAACAGGGTTGTATTTAGCAACATCTCTTGCCAGAAAATCTGCAGAAATGAGCTGTAAAACACCTGTTATAAATGTCATTAAAATCCCTAATTTGAAAGAGCGGACAGCAAACTCGTAATGCCGTTTTTTCATCAGATAGTAAGCAGATACGCTGATGATTAAAAAGGCACCTGTTAACCAGGCAGAAAGGATGACATGTACAATGTGATCAATAGCTGTGGGATTAAATAACATCTGGACCCAATTAGTCACTTGAGCAACAACAGTTCCATCTGGCTGAGTGACTAATTCATAACCTGTAGGATATTGCATCCATGAGTTAGCAGCTACTATCCAAAAGGCACTAAAATGCGCTCCAAAAGACACCAAAATGGTTGATAGAAAATGGATGGTAGAAGAAACTTTTTTCCAACCAAAGAGAAGAAGCCCTAAGAACCCACCTTCGATTAAAAAAGCAAAAAAACCTTCCGCACTTAAAGCACTCCCAAATACATCTCCTACAAAACGAGAGTATCTAGCCCAGTTGGTTCCTAAACTAAATTGTAAAGGAATCCCTGTTGCTACTCCAAGAGCAAAAGTTAAGGCAAAGATTTTTAACCAGAATTTAGTCATATCTTCCCAAACCTTCAATTTGGTTTTTAGGTACATCCCTTCCATAAAAATCAAAGCTAAAGAAAGACCAATGCTCAGAGGTGGATAGATATAGTGAAAAGTCAATGTGAAAGCAAATTGAATACGAGATAGAATTTCTACTGTCATAACCACTCTATAAAGAAATATTTTTATACTACTTTAGTGAATCACAAATAGCAATTCATTACGACGAAAGCAAGGAAGTGTCCAGGGAGGATCGTATCTTGCCAAAATACAAGGTCCACTAGAAGTATAGCCATGTTGTTCTATGAGTTCTAAAAGTAGATTAGTGTTTTGTGCAGCTTTTTTTTCCGTGCAAAATCCTGAAAAAACAAGCGCTGCCCTTTTTTGTTTTTCTATCTGTTTTAGAGTAATTCGAGGATCCTTAGGGGAGGGAAGCTCTGAAAGCTTGTATTTTTCTGGCATGCTAAAAGCAATCAGCCAGTTTTTTTTTGTTGCATCTTCTCTTTGTTCTACAGGAGCTGTCATAGCAATTTTAGCTTCAGTCGCATTTTGTCCAAAAATATAAGCTGCAAGAAGATTAAAACCTTCTTTGATAGCTTGTTCAAAATCATTTTGAATCGCTGTTTGGGCAATAACGCGTGGCTCATATTGCCTAATCTCAAAATTACCCCATTTTTTTAACACTAGATATTTGGGTCGGTCTTTTTTATTTGCCAAGTTTTTCTTCTTCAATATGAAATTTATGAAAAAAACGGTGAACTACAGGTGCAAAAATAATCGCAATAACCACTAGAAAAACAATCCCGCTAAAAAGAGCATAAGTCCCCGCAAAGATTTTCCCCCCTTTTGTTTCTATGGTTGCTACAGGTCCCATTCCAGATAAGATCATGGCAGCATTTTCATAAGCATCGATCCAACCCATCTTTTCAAAATGATGATACCCCAGCATACCTCCACCTAAAGAGCCTAAAATAATTAAAAAACCCATAGATACATTACGAGTTAAGCGCTTAAAAAATAGTTTTGGGTTTAAGCCGTAAGGATTTTTTTTAGTAAGCATAAGGAAATGTTTAGTACTTTTTTTATCAGCATAGCAATCTAGCTAAAGCAAGCAACAATTATTTTATCTCTGGAGAGGTTTTCAAAAAGAAATCAGAAAAAAGTTCTAAAAGCTCTTTATGTTTAAAGATTTTTGCGTAAGAAAATAAGCCTACTATAAAAGCAAAAGCTTGCATGAAAAAAGATAAAAACTGAGAGGATCCATGGCGAGTTAAAGGCGAGTTCAATAAGAAACTAAATCCAAAAGCACAAAGAGCTGCAAATGCACTAGCAAAAATGGTTTTGACTATTAAAGGTAAAAATAAGGGAGATTCCCAGCCTGCTTTTTGGCTAAATCTATAGAGAATCCAATAGTTAAGGTAGGCGCTTATACTGGTTGCCAAAGCAGTGCTAATCACACCTAATTGCAGCTGGAATACAAATAGGGTATTTAAAACGATATTGACAGCAACTGTAGCAACAGAGAGAAGCATCGGTGTACGAAAATTATTCTGCGCGTAAAAAATAGCAGAGAACAAAATCACTAAACTGCTTGGAACAAGGCCCAAACTATACGCCCAAAGGCAAAAAGTGGTTTTTACTACGGCTACTTCAGAAAAATTTCCTCTGCCATACAATAAATTAACCGAACTAGTACCGACTGCCAGAATGGCAAAAGTACAAGGAATCATCACCGTCATGATCCGTTGATAGCCAAAGCTAAACAGGTTTTTCGCCTGTTCAATTTGCCCACTTTTCAAACATCTTGCAAGACGAGGAACAATTGTACTTACACAAGCAATTCCAAAAATAGCCAAAGCTAACTGCTCTAGTCGAATAGAATACCAAAGATACGTAGGAGCTTTTGCATCGATATATCTGGCAAACAGGGGATCAACAAAAGAATTGATCTGCATGGCTCCTACACCAATGATGCTTAAGCTTAGCGTCTTTGCTAATGTTTTTACCTCCTCTGGGATTTGTAGATAAAACCACTGTTTCCAATTACCCCCAATATATTTTAATGTAGGAGCAAGAGTAAGCAGCCATTGTCCAAAAAAACCCAGAGCAACCCATTTTGCTAAATGTAGCATAGCTAGATCTGTTTCTTGCTGCCGTAATAAAAAAGCAGCAAAACACCAGGTCATATTGCAGATAAAAGGGGCAAAGCTAGGAACAAAAAAGCACTCATAACAATTGAGAACAGAAATATTGAGACCATACAAACAGATAAATAAAATGCCCGGCAGAAGCCAAGCCGTTAGTTTTAAGATTTCACGATTAGCATCTGAAATCGGCAAGGTTAAAAAAGCTGCAATGCCTCCTTCTGCCAGTAAGATAAAGCCTATTAAAAATAGAGAGATCAAAAGATTTAACTTACAAAAAAAACCATTTGCTCTGGATTTATCTTGTACATGTATTTGCATAAAATGGGGGATAAAAGCCGATTGAAAAGGACCTTCTCCTAAAAGGCGCCTTAACAAATTAGAAAGACGAAAAGCTACCATAAATGCAGCAACTGATGCATGATCGCCAAAAGCAAAGGCCATCATCAAATCGCGTCCCATACCACTTATACGGCTTAAAAGCGTTCCAGAAAAAAAACGTCTTATAGTAAGCCTTAAGCTTTTCTCTTCCAAAGCATCCTCACATTTGAGGGTGAGTGTAGAAGTGGCAGATTTTAAAGAGCAAGCAAATAAGTTTTAGAGCAATTTACGAAGTTCTGCCTGAAGCAGGGCAAAAGTCAAAAATGGATCGCGAAGGGGAATGTGTTTTTCCTCTCCTTGTATGGACACTTCTAAAAACCCCTGCATCAGACCTTTTTTTAATTCATCTTTTGTAAAAGAAATCACATCAGCAATCGCTTCTCCATATTCTGTCTGAGATTCTTCTTGAGAAGAAATTTTTGCTAGAAAAATCGGCATGACAGAGGAGAGTACTCCGTTATCAGGAGCTACTTGGCCTAAAAAATGCAAAGAGGATGCTATGAGTCCCGTTTCTTCCTTTAGTTCGCGCAGAGCTGCTTCTTCAGCTGTTTCTTGCAGTTCCACTCCTCCTCTAGGAAGCTCGAGTTCCCAAGAGCGTGTAGCATGCCGATAGTTCACAATCAATGCTATACGACCAGAAGGCAAAACCGGTAAAATGGCGACACCAGATAAGCCCTCTTTTAACTCACTTTTCCAAATAAGCCTGTCATATGTTCCTGGAATCTTTTGAGGAAAATAAACAGCATCGCGTAGCCAAATTAAATATTGATCTTCGCATACCAAACCTACCTGACTAAATTCTCTAGCTTCTATTTTTGAAAAACCTTTTTGTAATAAACGGTTTTCCTGTATTTCCTGAATCTTAAGAATTTCTACAGGATCCATAACAATCTCAATTTCACCCTCTTGGTAATTTCCACTAGATTGAGCAAGTTGTTTAATATAAGAGAAGTATTCTTCAAGTGGTTGATTCCCATAGATACACTGCAAATAAAATAGGCTTAAAACGAGGATTTTTTTCATCTTAGATCACTTCCTTTAAAATTTTATGCGCAGCTTATATCACAAAGAATTCAAAAAATTCAAACCATATAATTTTAAAGCTTCTAGAAAATCGCTTAGATGAAGTATTTATAGCAGCATGATACTACCGCCTAATAGCAAAAGCAGTGTAGCTATTATCTGCAAAACTCCTATAGATCGTTCACTCTATCCTCGTATACAAACTTTTCCTTCTATTATAGCAGTTGATCAGGGACTAGAGCAGTGTTTGAACATGAAGATTTCCCCAAACTGGGTAATTGGTGATTTTGACTCTGTAGACCCTAAGATTTTAGCAAAGATCTATCCAGAAAAAATCATCCCACTCAAAACAGAAAAGGACTTTACAGATCTAGAAGCCGCCATAGAAAAAGCTAAATCACTAGGGTGTCCGATATGTATCTTTGGCGCTCTCGGGAAGCGCCTTGATCATACATTAGGCAATATTTTTCAGTTATTAAACAATCCTGGAGTAGCTTTTATAGAATCAAAAAACCAAATCGCATTTGCCATCAATTCTCAGTTAGGAGAAGTGCAAATAGAAAATTCTACCGCCCAAACTTTAAGCTTTTTTGCTCTAAATGGTCCTGCAGAGGTAAATCTAGCAGGGAAAACCATCAACCTAAATAAGCAAGCGCTTTACTATCCTTTTAATAAAAAAACGGCTCTGCAAGCACAGAAAGGGGAGTGTATCGTCTGTTTAGATCAAAGAGAAATCACGCCTATTCCAAGCACAGAGGATCTTTCCTTAGTTCATTTTTTTACCTATTTGTGCGACTCTAGAAAAAATCCCCTGCACATTCTACCAGGTAAGGAAGTACACATCCCTTGTAAAAAAAACCAAGTGATCTCTTTGATCCCTTTTTACGGTCCTGTAACAGGCATTACTACTCATGGACTTCAATGGGAACTGACAAATGGTCAATTAGATAAACATTTCATTGGTATTTCTAATATTTGCCTTAGCGATTCTTGCACAATATCTATTAAACAGGGAGACCTGCTTTGCGTGATAAATAAAATTAAAATTGATTAATAACCACTTCTTAATATAGCCTTTAACGGCCTAAATAAGGAGGGAGTATGTATCGATTTGTATTTCAGGACGCATCTGTAGCTTCTTCTCTTCAAGAGGTTACCCTAGAGCAAGGATTTAACTTAGCGCTTTTCTTTTTTAGATGCTTATATGATGAACTCCCCGAGCTTTACCATTCGAGCTCTAAGGAAATCTCTAAACTTAACTTTAATCTTATGTTAGGTAGATATGCTCTTACCGAAGGATGGAACCTAGCGGTTCATCAAGTTACCCAAGTACCAACCCATATCCAAGCAGAAGATCTCTTTTCTTGTTTAATTGCATTTACCAAATTCTTCAATGCAGGGTGCAATTTTGAACTAGACCCTCTGATTACTTTATTAGAAAAGATAAAAACATACCCTAATAAATACTCCCTAGAAAACAGTTTATGGGAAAAGGTGCTTAGTAATAGCCACAGAAGACTTGTCTTTCCCTATGCTGCATTCTCCACAGAAAAAGAGGTTTCTGTAGAACATGGATTTAATATAGCTATGCTCTTTTTTGAAGACCTGCTGCCTTTAATCACATCTATGATTGATTCTCTAGATCATTGGGTAGCATATAACTACATTCTATTGGATGGTTATGAATATCCTGCAGAATGGAATGAAGCGGTGTTTCGCGTGACAAGTATCCCTAAACTTCAGCAAAAAAATGTGAAGATTCCCATAAAAGTTCTTTTTTCTAGTTTAATAGAGTTTTCTAAAATTATGCATGCTCGATTTGATTTTGAATTGGACTACCTACTCGATTTATTAGAAGCCATTCAAAAAAATCCCAGCAAATTTCCCCTCAAAGCAAAAATATGGGAAGAAGTGATAAAAAACAGCTATAGCACTCGTAGCTTACACAGAGAGTTCCACTGGGATTCTTCACTCCCTGACACCCCATGCCCCACTTCTGAAGAAATAGATGAAATAAGAAATGCTAGAGCCCCAGATCAAATCTTAAATGTTTTCTCCAGAAAAAAGCCAACTATCTTTCCCACTAAAGAGATCTATCAAAAAGCCATGCCAGATGGCGGATGGGCTTGGGCAGAGGTTGTTAACGGTAAGATTGTCAATGGTGGACGTCATGAGGTTAGGTGGGAGCTCTATAACAAAACCTATCCAGAAGGCGCGGGTAAGCTTTATAAGCCAGATGAAATAAAACCAGTAAAATAAAGGAGTAAAATGTGACACCCGTACTTCCCACTCATTCCATAGATGTAAATAAACTAATAGATAGTCGTGGTATCAATAAAGAATATTTGGAAGAGATATTAGTCTCTAACCCTACAAGTAGAATAAGTAATGTTACAACTTATATGACGCAAGATAGTCGCAAACATGAGTTTGAACATGTAAACCCTTTGCAGATAAAAGGGCTATTAAGTCGTGATATTGATGCTATTAAAGAACTAACTACTGAAAGAGTAAAGTATGATTTAAAAGAATTAACTACTGAATTAGCAAATTCAGGAAATCTAGAACAACCATGGAATTTTAAAATCTCGCTAGTTCCATTGTTAAATGACAATTTCTTTATTTGTGATTGGTTAACTAGAGTTGAAAGTCAATTTGATCCGAAAACTCCCCAAAAAATAAAAGAAGCGGATCTTAAATACGCTAAAGAAAATTTACAAAGAGGTAGGATTTTCACCGCTCTTCTTCCTGGTATGCAAACAGTGGAAGGAGCGAAAAATTATCTGCTGAAAACCATGAAAGTTATAATAGATTTCAAAGATTTAGATCAAGTTGCTCAAATGCAACTGGATATTGATAAAAAATCTCTAAGTAAAGAAAGAGGTTATAAAAATGCTATGTTAGCTAGTTTGATAGGAACTATTACAATAGCAGCTGGTAGCGTTACTATGAACTGGCTTGTAAAAGTTGGCAAAATAGCAGTGATTGCAGGTGTAGTAATCAATACAATAGCTGCATTGTATGCAACCTATAATTATTGGGTCCACAGGAACGACGAAGCAGATGGAAAAAAAGAACTAAAGAAATTTCAAGGATTAATCAGCAAATCCTTACGGATCTATAAGGAAAAGCTTGAACCAGAAGTTTATGATGAATCTCAAGCCATATTTAGACAAAGAGGGGATTCATTAGACTTTCTACTTTTTGATGGAATTTAAACCAAAAAAACAGCCAACAATCTTAAAAATTAGCTAACTGCTAACTTTTAAGGTTGTTTTATGATGTAAGATTTCAATCTTTTGCAGGGTTTGGGTTCTATCCAAATGATTCGTAAAATTAAGCGATAAGAAAAATGTCTTTGATCCTGTTTAACTAATAAATTTTCTAGCTAATAAAATTTAAAATTGATTAATAGTGATCTCTTAATATAACCTTTAACGACCTAACAAAGAGAAAGTATGTTTGTGTTTCAAGATGAATCTGTAGCTCCTTGTATTTCTTCTCCTGTTCAAGAAGTTTCTTCTGAACAAGGATTTAATCTAGCACTTCTCTTTTTTGGTCATTTAGACCGAGAAACAGATTTATTTTCTGAAGCTCAATCTAAAGAACTGTATATGTTTAATTATAGCATAAATGGTTCAGGTAGATATGATTATGCTTCAATATGGGATCAAGCGGTTTGCCAAGTTACAAATATTTCCCAAGAATGCCAAAAGACCAGCAATATTCAAATCGAAGATCTTTTTTCCTGTTTAATCGAGTTTACTAAACTCTCTAATGAGTTAGACAATTTTAAATCTAAATTGGGACCGATCATTCACTTATTAGAAGAGATGAAAACCGATCCCAGTAAGCACCTCCGAGAAATTGAAGTATGGGACTATGTGATCAGGAATAGCCATAAAAGGCTTGTCTTTGATTATGCAGAATTCTCCACAGAAAAAGAAGTCTCAGTTGAACAAGGGTTTTATATTGCCATGCTCTTTTTTGAGGATTTATATCCTTTAGTTGCGCCTCATTTTTCTCAAGATCCAAAAGAACAAACGATATTAAGTCTTCATGGGATTGTTCTAACGTGGGGATATGAATACCCAGCAGAATGGAATGAAGCTGTATTTCGCTTAACAAAGATTCCTAAGTGGCAACAGAAAGAAATCAACATCCCAGTAGAGATTCTTTTCCCTTGTGTAATTGAGTTTACAAAAATCTTTCATAAACGATTTGAATATCGACTCGACTACTTGATGGGCTTATTAGAAGCTATCCAAAAAGATCCCGATGGGTTCCCAATTGAAACAAGGCTATGGAAACAAGTAATAAAAGATAGCTATAGTGCACGAGCTTTGCACGTAGATTTTGATTGGAATGGAGAGCTTCCCGATGATGAAAAATACTAATACATACTTGCTATGCACCTAGTACATATTTGTACTTAAAAAAAAAGCGTTCTCATAAGAACTATATCCTCAATCTTTTATTAAAGAGACTTCTATGGTGCAACCTCTAATAACTACTTCTACTTCTGTTTTAAATTTTGAAGTAACTAATGCTCCTTCCTCTGCAGAAACAAAAAAGATCACACAATTATTCTCTCAAAACGTACGATTTTTACCTGTTTGTCGAGAAGTTGTAGATGCCTTAGGAAGAAAGATACGGTTATGGGAAGTTCCTGGAACCGATTTTTTCTGTGGAACGATATTACATCCCAATGGACAAGCAACTCTCATCCCTGCGCATAAAATCATCAACCCTTTGCAGGGACCCTGTTCTATCCAAACGATTCGTAAAGGTTAAGTAATAAGAAAAATGTCTTTGATCCTGCTTAACTAATAAATTTCCTCATTCATAAAAATTAAAATTTGATTAATAATAATCTCTTAATATAACCTCTAACGACTAAATATGGTGTTGGAAGATTCACTAGAAAAACCTTTGTATATTCCCACTTAAAAGAAAAGAGGTATATGTGAGTAACAAAAAATTTGATGAAAAAACAAGCAGAGAGATTGTTGTTCATTTCTTGAACAGACTAAAGACGGAGTGTAAAAATCAACTCTCTTTAACTAGCCAAGAACGTCTACACTATTTGATTAATTTGCTTAGTAACGATCCAAACGGAGCTGAAACTTGGAAGACAACATATCAAATGACGTTTGATAAGTCTTTTGAGCCACAAGTATTGATCTCAGAAGAAGAAGTATTTACCACACTGATTGGATTTTGTGCACGACAAACACATAGTTGGAAATTTAATCTGACGGGATTAATGGATCTGCTATTTTTAATTCGCTATCGACCACAAGAACATGAAAAAGAGCGCACGATTTGGAAAGAAGTGGTTATTGATGCTAGCAGAGAAACTCTCTTATAAAAAGAACAGGCTTGAAAGCGGTAGAGTAAAGACATTTAAAATATGGATGGAGGTGCTTATGGATGAAAAAGGATTAGAAATGCGGAAGGTCGAGGCGTTGATCGAAAGCTTTATGGATAAGCTATGCTGGGAGGAATATAGATATCAACTACCAGAGGATGAAATTGAAAGTTTTATAACTTATATTGGGGACATTCCTATGTATGACTATGAGGAAATATATGAGAAGATATCAGGAAATCCTAGCTTTGATGATCTGTGGCTGAGTGAAGAGACCCTCTTTACTTTAGTAATTGATGTCTGTGCTGCATATATATATGCATGGAATTTTACAATGAAAGGGATTTTGGCTTTGTTGTTTGCAATGCGCTATAGCCCGGAAAATCATAAAAAAGACATAGCAATTTGGAAAGAAGTCTTAACACAAATCTGTAACACAAATAGATAGAAAACTAGGAATGATCTATGGGACTCCTTTCCGTTTCTTTTGCATCAGATAATATAGAGGCTAACTCCAAGCTTCTTGAAGAGAAACAGCTGCCTTTTAACCAATTATTAAGTCCAAAAACACAAGCTATTCTAGAAACACTAAACCCTGTAACGCGTCCTACCTACGACTCTGAAGGGAATATCATTCAAATTTGGCAACGTCACCGTGTTTATTTAGGAACTATCTTAGGTGAAAATGGTAATTTAATAATTGTCCCGAATTTCAATATACATAATGGATTACAACCTCATGAATCAGGGGATTCTTTTTTAGACCGTATTGCATCCCTTCCTTCTAGAAAGTGGGGATTAATTACTCTTCCTAATGGACATATCGTTGTATGGCCTCATCTTGTTGCTGCAGGTAGACCAGGTCCAGATTTACCCCTAGCAGCACTTGAAGATAATATTGGTCACACATTTCGGAGAAGTGCAAAAGGAGGCCATTTACATGAAGATACAAAAGAAAATAGGGACTTGCTCATAAAAGTTGGCTCCGATTATAGAAATTGGATTGGAACAAATAAGTATGGACAGGATGTTTTTTTTAAGTGTCAAGAAGATGGCTCTCAGGTTTGGGTCTATAGAATAGGAGATAAAATAAGGAATGGCGGAGTTAACCTTAAAGGTCAGCATTCAATATTTAATTGCAAATCAAGACTTGTAGAAAGATATGTACCTAAAGGGGGATTCAACTATTCAGTCTCATCAATAGTACAGAACCATATAACCCTACGACATTTTCAGAATAAAGATCGCCCACCTCCTGGTGGTAATGGAGGCCCCGGCGGTGGCCCAAGAGGCTCTGGAGGCCCCGGAGTACGCCAGTTTCAACAACTCCTGCAACAAACGAAACTCACTGACTCTTACAACACAAACCATCGTGGTAACCCTGTTCCTGCTAAAGGAGGAACTGGAGGTACAATTGGAGGGGTTGCTTGTGGTGTTGATTACATACAAGGCTTGTTTGATAAAGCGGAATCTGTTTTTGAAAAAGATCACTATTTTTGTGTGCCTTTGATTGATGGACAAATTCCCTTTAGTCAGGAGCAGTTGCGTCAGATCTTACGTGAGCTTGCTATTGGTATTTATATGCATGGAACTGTGCCTTTTTTCAGTTTGCATTTTAACCAAAATGCAGAATTATTTTCGGTGATCCACCCTGCGTATCAAGATACTCTGGTGGGACGAGTGATTGGTATGTTGGACTATTTCATGAAAGGCTATCTCAATGGAGGGGTTTTTCAGGAAGAATTTGTCGACAATCAAAGACCTGAACCAAAGGAGCAAAAACCGCTACCGATGATAGAAAGATTATACAATTGGTGGTGGCCTCCTGCATCTTCTAATCAATTAGTTGTTGCAGGACAACAACCCATGTCGGTTTTAGATTGGTTATATAGTTGGTGGTGGCCTTCCAGTAGTGCACAAAAAGCTTTACCTTTAGATAAACTGATCGATTTTGAAGAATATTGTCAGATGCATCTAAAAGGAGAAGATAAGAATTATGCTTCTGTAAGAAGCATGCAGCAAAAAGTTAAAATCAGTGGTTTGCTAGAGCAATTAGCTATAACACTTAATGAAGAGCCTGAAGAGCTTACTAATTTTGATGGTTTTAAGAATTCCTTTCGGATCATTGCTAAACAAAACAGTTTTCAAAAAGAGGATAATCTTTTTGTCATTGATGCAGATTTTGATGTTCTTTATACGATTGAACCATCTCCTATGTATCAAGAAAAACTAGAAGAATATTTTAGAAAGCATGGAGAGATGCCAGCTTCTTATCAAGAGCTTATTTTTATTTATGAACTTATGAGTAAGCAAATTCACGACCATATGGTTAAAATGCCTATGTGCCGTGAGTATTTTGCGATGCTAGGAGTGATTAACTTTTTCTCTAGTTATTTTTCTACCCTTAAAAAACATCACAAGCTTCCTGAATTAGCTGCTTTTGAAAAGATAGATGCTCGAGGTTGCCCTCCTGTTTTTCCTCATTTGCCACTGAGTACTTCTGCTAAAGCATTTCTTAGAATGAATCTTAAAGAAGTGATAAGCAGCTGTTTAAAAAATAACGAGCGGTTGATGCACTTAGGCTTTTCTCGATTATTCGATCATTTAATGGATATTCGGAGCTTAGAATCTTTTGATAGAGGTGAGACCCAAATACTTTATAACATATTCAGAAAAGAGCTTGAATCCAATATTCTTGGTTTATGCAATCCACCTTTTAGGCGTTATCTTTTGAAAAATCAACAAAGCCTTAACCCATTATTTGAACAACTAACTCAGCCTTTATTAGATGGGTTATTCACAAGCTTTGAAAAAACCGTAGATCTCTATAAAAATCTTCATTATATGCAGCGTCTTCCTAGGATTGAGTTAGTAAAGCTCTTTCTTTCAGAAACATGTCAGAAAATGCCTAATCAAATAAAAAATATTTCCAAAGAAATTCCTTATAATGGTCTATTTGGTGCTGATAAATTCTCTACAGAACAACTAGAAAAAAATAAGAGAATAGTCGGCGGATGTGGTATGCAGCTCAAAGAACAAAGAGTGCAGTCTTCTAGCAAGGCTAGCTTTATTTTAGAAAATAACCATTTACCGCTTGATCCAGAGACCTGGGAAAAAGTCAGTATGGGTACATCAGAGGGAGCTGTCTTTCGTTTGGGAATGGAAGATATCCCCCATGGAATTATAGGTGACTACTCCTGGATGGAATCTCTTTTACAAGAAAAGATAGAGCCAGAGCTTATGCAAAGCTGGGTTGAGATACAACAAGCCATGGAATTAGAAGATCATGCGGAATTTAAAAAATACGTCAAAGCAGCAACTGATTTGACCAAAATCAAAGGCTCTCATAAAACTTCTTTACTGCATATGGCAGCTAAAAACAAGGACCCTTATTATGTCAAATATTTGCTAAAGAAAGATCTTTCTACGTTAACAAGAGATGCAAATGGGTATCTGCCTGTTCATTACGCAGCTATGATGGGCTGCATGGACGTTTTAAAGCTTTTTATAGAAGATGACGATGACGATGATTCCATGCTAGATGCTGTGAGTATTCATGGGGCTTCTGCTTTAATTACAGCAATTCAACATAATCAAGAAGCAGCTGTTAATTATTTATTAAAGAACAGAACAAAAGCTGCTGTGTTAACAGGAGGATACACCGAACTTCATTGCGCTTTGCACGAAGGAAATATCAATATTATTAACGCTGTGTTGGCAAATCGTATCGCTTGTAAATGTTTAAATGTTTGCTGCGAAGAGGGTGGAACTCCTCTTATGCTGGCTTGTGAATTAAAGTCAGCGGATTTTGTAAAGACCCTACTTGCAAAAGGAGCTGATGCCACCATTGCGCGAAAAGATGGGGTAACCGCTATAGAAATTGCTGTACGGCTCAAATCTGTGGAAGTGCTAAAGGAGTTACTAGAAAAAGCTAAGCCTTCTTCTCGTGCTTTGCGAGCAGCAGCAGAAAGGGGAACGGTAGAAATACTAGATCTTCTCTTAAAAAAAACAGAGAATATTTTCAGCTGTAATAATGAGGCTCAAGACAATCTTCTACATATTGCATTAAGACATGCAAATCTGCCAGCAGCGCTTTATCTTACCGAATATCCAGCATTCATTCATGGTGAAAATATAGAAAGGGATACCCCTTTGAAAATTGCTATTTTGATGGGAGCCTGGAAGGTAGCAGATGCGTTGTATGACAAGGGCGCTCGTGTTGATTTAAGCGTGCTACTTAAAGTAAAATACAATTTTTTAGTTCCAAAAATGTTCGACGCTGTGCCTTTGACAGCTGGGGAGTTGCAAGAGTATTTAAACTTAGCTCTTCAAGAAGGGAATGAGTTAGCCATTACAGAAGTCCTCAGACCTAAAGGCGCTAAATTAGAGCTTTTTCAACCAGTGAATGGATGGGAAGCCCTACATTATTTAGCAAAGTGCGATGGGGTGTACTTGTTTAAAGTAACTTATGCTAAAGACCCCTTAATGCCCATTCAACAAGAAGGGAATAAAACTCTTGCTTATATTGCAGCGGAAAACTCTAGCTATTATATTTTTCATTATCTTTTAGAAGAGATGCAAAAACAAGGCTGCTCTCTAGAAGATCATTACCAAGATCGCCATCTTTTCTATGCCGTTATTGAAGCAGGGCATATGGACTTTTTTGAAAAAATGCTAGAGATGTTCGAAGATCTTAAAGATGTTTCACTAAACAAAGAAGGAATGCGACCTGTACATTTAGCTGCCAAAATGGCATCGGAAAAAATCTTAAAGGCTCTAGAAGAAAAAGAAGCAGATTTGCAGGTAAAAGATCAGCATAACCATACGGCTTTATATTATGCGATTTGCGCTAAAGAAGAGGCTTGCATAGCTTTCTTATTAGAAAAGAATATTCCTATACAAGCAGAGGATCTCTATGCAGCTACAGAAGATGTTAAAATTTTAGAGATGCTCATGCAGAAAAAACCTGACCAAGCCATTCTTGATCATACTTTGTACCTGGCGGTTCGTAGCCATAATAAAGAAGCTTTTTTACGCTTACATGTTTTGGGGGCATCTTTTAATCACGTAACTCCTAAAGGATGGACACCTACTTTATTAGCTAGTTATTATGGGCAGGAAGATATTTTAGAGATCATTCTACAATCTATCCCTGTAGATCAAAGAGAGATGAAAGAAAATAATGCACTGCATTTAGCTTGTATGCAAGGACACGCATCTTGTGTCAAAATGCTGACGAAGGCTGGTTTCTCTTCTAAAACTCCTAATCGATTGGGAAAAACTCCTCAAGATCTTGCAAAAGATCAGGTGCTTGTTCTTCATGCTTTAAAAAATGAAAAAAGCTCTTATCCAACTCTTATCGAAAAATTTGTTCAAGCGCTTAAGCAAAAAGAAGGTATAGAAAAAATACAACAACACATGGAACAGATTCCCCAAGGAGAAAAGATTTTTATCGATCTTGAGGGGAAAAAGATTTGGGGCACTCCCTTACAGCTCCTGATTCGCTTTTCTGAACATAAGTGGTTTATTTCACGATTACTAAATTCCCTTGAAATAGATCCTAACTTTCCTGATAGCGAAGGTAACACACTTGCTCACTTGCTGGTATTAGCAGGGATGAATTTACTAGAGATTAATCAATTGCAATTGCATCTACCTAATCATCAAGGAGAAACTCCTTTGCACCTTGCTGCTAGTAAAGGGAACATAGAGATGATGGAAAAATTGATTGAGAAACTGCCAAAAGAAGAGCTCAATGCAGTGGATCACAAAGGCAGGGGCCCTATTTTTTCTGCTATTGAAAATAGACAGGCAGAAGCTCTTCGTTTGCTTATTGAAGTAGGGGTAGATCTTAACCATTGGGATAATCAATTAATCACACCGCTTCTTTTAGCCTGTCAACAAGGTTCATTAGCAATGGTCCGGATGCTTAATGAAAATGGAGTTAACCTTAACAAAGCAGGGACAGTGAAGAAATTGACTGCTTTACATTTTTTAATAGGGAAAGGACAAACAGAAATAGCACGTTATCTAATTATGAAAGGTGCAAACCCTCATATTTTGATAGACAAAGGCATATCTGCTCTTCATTTAGCAGCAGAAATGGGAAATACAGAACTTCTCTATTTATTAAGAGCTAAAGGTGTTTCCTCGAATCTAAGAGATAAGGCAGGCTGGCAAATAAAGCATCGGGCCGCTGTTCATGGAAATAATGCTGTCTTAGAAGCTGTTTCTGATCTGCAAAAAGGACTTATGGATGCATCTTTAGATACTCCTTTAGAGTTTTTGGAAAAACAGAAAGATAAATCAAGCTTACAAAATGCATTTGAGGATGTCTTTGAAGGGGCAACACCTTTACATCTAGCAGCCTACGCAAACCAAATAGAAACCGTAGATTGGCTGATTAACCAAGGGGCTAACCCTGAGATAAAAACGGTAAAAGGAAAAGATTCTCTTTTTTTTGCAACTCTAGGCGCTAGTACAGCTTCTCTTGTTAAGCAATTTACTAAATATTCCTTTGCACAAGAACCAAAGAGCTTATTCAATGCATTGTTTCAAAGCATTGTCCAGGATAATTTAGAGGCAACAAAAGTTCTTTATCATTTAGGAGTTCCCATTAATGCATTTCTTTTAAATCAGAGTACAGGCTTACACATTGCCTGCTACTATGGAGCTTTAGAATGCACCTCTTGGCTTTTACAACAAGGAGCAGACCCTTTATTAGAAAATGGGAATATTCAAAATGCTTTTCAAATCTCTGCAGAAAATTCCTCGTTTGAGCAATTCAAAGCATTGCTTGAATACGCTCCAATGGATCTAGATGAAATTTTTCAAGTGGGGGCAGAACCTTTAATACATATCGCTGTTCTAAAAGGAAATATCAAGCATGTCATGCTATTGATTGCCAAAGGAGCTGCTTTAGACAACATAAGTAGTTGTGGCTATACGCCATTTCATCGAGCTATCAGAGCAAATCAGATAGAGCTTGCTAAGCTGCTTCTTTTTTGTGGGGCTAATAGATACAAACGACCAAGAGATGAGCCCTTAGAAGAAATCATACAGCATTTGCCTGAAAAGAGCATTGGCTTAGCTAGTCAAATTTTAGAGGAATTTAGTGCTTTATCATCAGTTAAAGGTGAATCTAAGTTACATCGCGCAGTAAGAGGCCATTATTCCTTGGGGGTGAGAGTGCTAGCTCAGATAGAAGACCTTGATCAGTACGATTCTAATGATCAAACAGCTTTAGATTTAGCCAAACAAACAAACCAAAAAGAAGTAATTAGATATTTATCAAGTTTTTTTGAGCCAAGTGTTTCTGTAGAGGGAGGAAATTTATGACAAGCGCGATATCTAGTCTTAATTTCCCAGTTTTTTCTAGTTCAGCTGAATATGAGAAGATGAGTTCTTTTGAAGAGAGCAGCTCAGAAGCTTTAAGCTCAATTAACGATTCCGGTTCTTTGGATCTTTATCGTAAAGTTTTTGCCTATATTCAAAACACTTCTCAGCCTAAAGAAATCAAAATAGAGCTCGTTAGATTAATTATGGCGCTTGCTAATCAAAGCGATAAAGAGGTTTCTTTTACAGATTATGAGGCATTGCTGAAAGAAGCCATGAGTTTTTCTGCTAAATGGGGCAGAGCATCTCTACTGTCTTTCCATAAAAATATAGAAAAGAGCACTTTAGGCGATCTACTATCAGCTTTTAACTTAAGCAATCAAATAGAAAATACCGATTACGTAAAAGTACAACTAGAAAAATTCAAACAAAAAGAGATAGATTTTATAAGTCTTCTGGAAGATCTAAAAAGAATAGAGCCTAAATCTAATCGGATTCCTGAGCAAAAAAAAGAGCTTAAACCTATATTAGAGAGGTTTAAAGGAGAAGATCTAAATGTTGTTTTTCCTTTAGACAAAAGATTTTTAGCCGCGATTGAAAAACAATATGCAGTAGTGGAAAACTACTGCAGGGAATGGCAATATAAATGTTTAGGCGGGTTAATTAGTGAGGCCAATACTATACGAGCCAAAAAAATAGGTTTGCAAGAAGAGGGTATTTTAAAGCTGGTTGCTATAGGGCGCTTAGCTCTATATGATACGCATAAACTCTATCTCCACCATACTCAAATTTTAGCTATATTAGGACAGCTTTGCTACTCAAAAGGATGCATAGTTCAAGTGAAAACAGGAGAAGGCAAGTCAATGATTTCTACATTGCTTGCATTTATCTTAGCCATGCAAAATAAATCTGTGCATCTTATTTCTTCTGAACGCTCTCTTTCTTTACGTGATCAATTAAAACTCTTTTTATTTTTTCAGTTATTTTCTATTAAAACCTCCCACATTTGTAATGATAATCCGGAGGAAAGTTGCTTTAAAGCACAAATACTCTATGGAACGGCTTCTGACTTTGAATTTGCTATCATGCGAGAAATGCTTCATTTAACGCCTTTATTTGAGCAAAAGGTAAACTTAAATAAACAGAAGCGTTTTGATTGCGTGATTGTTGATGAGATAGATAATTTAACAATTGATACAGCGCGCAATCACGCAAGATTGAGCCATCCAGCTGAAGTTAGCTACACTTGGGCGTATTATACTGTCTTAAAATATGTAAAAGAAAGGTTTACAAAAGACTTAAGCAATGAACTATTTTCTGAATCTACTCTTCAAGATTTAAGAAGAATACTCCAAGTTCTGCAGCCAATTCCATTAAAAGATGATCAACTTAAGACATGGTTACAATCCGCTTTTTCTGCGCTATTCCTGCTAGAAGAGCATGAAGATTACATTGTAAAGAAATCGATTGACGAAGAAAAAATTTTAGTTGTGGATGCAAAAAATACGGGACGAGTGATGCACGCAGTGCGTTGGGGAAAGGGGCTACATGAATCCATTGAAATTAAGCATAAAATTGAACCAAAAAAAGAAACCCTAGTCCCGCTCTCTTTGGCTCACTGCGTTTTATATTCAATGTATGATTCTGTCTTTGGCCTTACTGGTACGCTGGGAGCTCAATTAGAAAGAGAAGAAATTAAAGAGATTTATGGAATTGACAGCTTTGATGTCCCTACCTATAACCCTTGTATACGTAAGGACAGCCCTGTTAAAATCCTTGCCTCAAATAAAGAGTGGTTAGAGGCTATTTTACAAGCAGTCAAGGATTGTATTGCGCAAGATAGGCCTATTTTAGTTCTTTCTGAGACAATTAGAGATTCACAAATTATTGAAGAGCTATTAAGAAAAGAAAATATTCCTTTAGAAATGCTTAATGAAGTTCAGGAAAAAAGTGAAGAATCTATTTTGAATAGAGCAGGGATCTCAAAAGCTGTGACAATTGCAACAAATACCGCTGGTAGAGGAACAGACATTAAGCTTACACAAAGAAGTCTTCAGCAAGGAGGGCTACATGTTCTTTTGACCTTTTACCCCAATTCAGATCGAGTTGGAGATCAAGCGCGTGGTCGAGCTGGCCGTCAAGGAGAGCCGGGAAGTTCTGAAATCATTATATCGCTAGAAAATCTTTCGTTAGATGATTCTATCAGCAATAGATCTCAAGAAGAAATAATACAACTGCTTGAGCAGAAAAGATTATCTCAGACACGCATAGACAAGCATGTGCATACATGTCTTGCAGATATAGAACGTTATTGCTTCTCTTTGGCAACTAAATTTTTTGCTGGCTTTGCACAATTTAGCCAGAGTTTTCATGAGGAAATCTTTGTAGAAAGATGTATTCAGGCCTTATCTAATCAAAAACTAACCAAAGATCCAAAAAAAAATCTTAGCAGAAAAGACTCCCATCTGGCACAAACAGCTATTGAGTTAGTTACTAACAAGGCTGGTAAGGTTAAGTGGAAGATCTTCTTACAGCAGGTTAGAGAGAGAATTAAAAGTAAAATGCTTAATCAATGGTCTATTCAATTCTATCAAGAAGTCGAAAAATTGATAGGCGATTCAAATATGGAAGGATTTACAGCTATACAAGAACAAATCCAACAGGCATTTGGAGAAAAAGGCAATTTTTTTTCCGATACTTTAATATCTATGATCATTGATTCTCGCATAAAGGAGATGATGGAAGTAAAACAGAAAATAAGAACCCTTTATGATCAACAAAGGCCTAGCTGGGAAAAATACTTAGATCCTTCTGGCAGAGGAGTCATAGAATACGTACAAGAAATCATTTGAATGGTAACCCCTTTTAAGGCTTTTGTTTTAGAAATAGGACACAATCAGCAATTATTACGTTTTAGTCAGAGCTTTCTTCAAAATGCAGTGCTTCGGAATTTAGGCAATACCTTTTACCCGTTGGTTTAGGTCCATCATCAAAGAGATGCCCTAAATGTCCGTCGCATCTGCTGCAGAGAACTTCTGTTCTTGTGCTAAATAAACTACTGTCTTTTTGGTAACTGATATTTTCTTCTGTAATCGGTGCCCAGAAACTAGGCCATCCCGTTCCTGAATCGTATTTGGTATCTGAACTAAAAAGAGGAAGAGAGCAGCCTGCACAAAAATAAATTCCGTGTTTTTTTAGGTTATAGTACTTATTGTGGAACGCATTTTCTGTTCCTTTTCGTCTGAGGATGTCATATTGGTCAGGGGAGAGCTTTTTTCTCCATTCTTGATCTGTTAAAAGAACCTTTTCTCCATCAAAATGATCTAAAGACAAGCGATCCTCCTTGTGAACGATGCTACTCATTATTAAGTAATTAAATTTTTTTTAAACTAAATTAAAGATAGGTGTCAATGGAATTATTTTTGTTCAAATTCCTGTTAGTCTTTTGTATGAATTTTGATAAATAATCATGTGTTTTCTTTGTTTTAAATGATAAAAATATAAAAAAATTACGATTTATTAAATAAAATTAAGATTTTTTATTGAATAAAAACTTTCTTCCTGAGAATGTGAAAATTATAGGGGTTAGTATATTGAGCCTGCTATAGGACTTACAATTAACAGGAGGAATCTTTTTTATGGCCACAAGAAAGACGGCAACTAAAAAAAGAGTAACTAAAAGAAGAACAACTAGGAAAGCAGCTCCAAAAAGAGCTAAAGCTACTAAAAGAAAAACAGTTAGAAAAGCAGCTCCAAAAAGAGCTAAAGCTAAAAGAAAAACAGTTAGAAAAGCAGCTCCAAAAAGAGCTAAAGCTAAAAGAAAAACAGTTAGAAAAGCGGCTCCAAAAAGAGCTAAAGCTACTAAAAGAAAAGCTGCAAAGAGCACTAGTACTAAAAAAAGAACTACTAGAAAGAAAACAACATCTAGAAGAAGAAAAAAACCTTCTTTTTCCATGTTGGGTAGAAGTACTACAGGTGGAGAAGATGGCTTAGGTCATATCTACGGCTAATTTTTAAAAGATAACCTCGAGATAAATTTTTTCGAGGTTATCTTTTTAAGATAAGAAACCACAGGAATAAATAGAAAGCTGTCCTTGTCTTGTTGGAGCAATCCCAATTTCTGTAATATATGCATTTCCCTAGTAAAGGGGAAATGTGTCTTTTTAAAAATAGGCTGACAAAAACAAAAGTCTAAAAGCTGATAGATTTCGGAATGACTTATCTGCCCGTTAAGCTGTTTTGCTAATTGCTGATATAACAGAGCTAACTGATTCATTAACTGAGTTTGTCTCTTAGCTTGAGAAGTTATGGCTTTTAGGAAAAAATTGATCCATTTAATCCAAGCTAGATCAGAAGAGAGATCAAATAGCCTTTTGCAATATTCTTTGCGGTGTTTAGAAAAATAATCGCTGGGGCAGAAAATAGGCTTAATTAGTAATTTGTGTTGATGTAAGAAGCACGGGATAAGCAGCCTAGCAATCCTACCATTTCCATCCATAAAAGGATGAATAACGAGAAATTGACCATAGGCAAGTGCTAATTGAATTAAAGGATAAGCTGTACTTGTATTAAAGAAAGATACCCACTTATTGATTAAAGAAGGGACCTCTTCTGGGCTCGGAGGTAGGAAGTACGCTTTTTCTATACCACAGCCCTCCGGGCCGATCCAGTTTTGCTGGGTACGTAGAATACCTAAAGAGCCTTTAACCGAGGAGTTGTATTTAATCAGCTGATGTAAAAAGCATAATTTAGAGATATTTAAAGGTTGTTTGTTGTGATGATTGGTTAAGTAAATTAGTGTATGTAAGTAATCAATCCACAAGGAATCGGGTTTATCGTTAAATAGGTGAGATAGTTGCGTTATGCTAAAAGGAATTTTTAGAGAAATAATGGTTTCTGCAATCAGCAAAGGTAAAAGCAGTGCTTGTTTTTTGCTATGGGATTGCAGAGCATCATTATAGTGTTCTAAACAACTAGATGCCTTTTTAAGGCTTTTATGGATTAAAGGGTTTGACGCAATAGACTTGTAATTCGAAAATTCGTAGCTTGTAAACACAGCTTTTTCATCTTTGAAGAGATCTAAAAAAGTAATTTATCAAACCTTGAAATAAGATTACAAGTCTTTTAGTTATTCCGAAAAAAAAACTTTAACTTTTTCCGAAAAGTTACCCTGAAGAGGGTTATTACGCTCTGTTTCTAATTCTTGGAATTTTTTTAGTAAATCTTTTTGGTCACTAGTAAGGCGTATAGGCGTTTCAATCAGTATTTTCACAAGCAAATCACCTCTAGATTTTCCCCGAACATTGGGAAAGCCTCCACCTTTGACTCGTAATATTTTTCCGCTTTGAGTCCCATCAGGTATAGAAATACGAGCGTTGTCTCCTGTTGGAGTTGGAATCTCTTTTTTACAGCCTAATGAGGCTTCTACAAAGCTGATAGGAAATTCAATGATTACATTGTCTCCATCTCTTTGAAAAACATTATGAGGTTTAATCGTAATGAAAATATAGAGATCCCCTGCTGTTCCACCTCTCTCACCTACATCGCCATATCCAGACATGCGAAGGCGCATTCCTGTATCAACACCAGCTGGTATTTTGATAGGAATTATTTGTTTTTTCTTTACTCTGCCTTCTCCATGACATGTTTTGCATGGATCAGTGATCGTTTTCCCTTGTCCATAACATTGATGGCACACGCTTGACATGCTAAAAAAGCCACGTGTCTGATGAATCTGACCGCATCCTCGGCAAGCAGGACATTTTTTAATCCCATTAACTGAAGCAGCTCCTAATCCATTACATGTGCTGCAGCATACATAATTTGTAATGCTAGCTTCTTTTTCAGCTCCTTTTACGGCTTCTTCAAAGGAGAGTGTAATGTTTATTTTTTTACTTGCGCCTTGTTGAGTCCCTGCTTCTTCAGATCCTCCTCCAAAAAAAGAATCGAAAACGGACTCACCGCCGCCGTTACCGCCAAATGCGTGCATGAACGTGCGTAGAGCTTCTTCCATGGAAGAAAACCCTCCAGCATTGCCTGATGACCCAAACCCTGCTGCTCTTGGATCATGAGTGCCATATTGATCGTATTGGCGCCTTTTTTCTTCATCTCCTAGGATTTCGTAAGCTTGAGAGATTTTTTTAAATTTTTCTGTAGCTTCGGGGTTCCCTTGATTTTTATCAGGATGATACTGAAGAGCGTTTTTGCGATAAGCTGCTTTAATTTCTTCCTGGGTAGCATCGCGAGATATACCCAGCTCTTTATAATAATCGGAACTACTCATAATAAATGGGGTAATTTTAAGTTCGTAAAAGGCTAGTGTAGCATAAAGAATTGGTTTTCTGCCAATAATTTAGCAAAAGAGTCTTTAAAGTGCTAAAATCCTAAAAATCTTTTGGGTTTTTTATATTTTTGTGCTGCTTTTGATTTTGCTCGGCTTTTTACAGAGGGTTTATCATAACAAAGACGGGTTTTAGCTGACTTCATAATGCCTTCTTTATCAACTTTCTTTTTCAAAGCCCTCAAAGCTTTATCAAGAGGTTCTCCGGTGCGGACTTTAACGCTGGGCATGAACAATTTTTCCTTAAGTTACAAATTAATCTAAATCATCTTAAGTTCTTAAAGCTTAAGCCAAAGATAAGGGTCGATTGGCTCTGTTTTAAGATTTATCAAAAAACTTATTTTTAAGATTTGATATCTAATCATATTAAGGGAAAATCTGCTTATTTTTCAAATCTAAAAAATCTTAGGCCCTATATAGGAAGTGTATGATAGTAAAATATTTCCTTATTTTCTGCGTTTGAAGAAAGATTATTTAGCAAAGGTAAGAGAGCCTGAGGGTTAACAGTAGGTGAATAGCAGGGAATAGAAATGTCAAAGGAGCTATCAGAGATAATATAATCGCTGCCTAGTAGTTTTTCAAAAATTTCTTGGCTTTCTATAAGTTCAGGCTCTTCGCTTTCAAGAGAATTTTCCTTTTTTATTCCTTTAATCACTAAAAACTGGCCTGATTTATTAGGTAATAAAAAACTAAAACGGCCTAAATGATGAGGTAGATAGGCCAACGGGGAGTAAAAAGATTGGTAAACAATTTTTAATCCAAAACTCAGAGTTCTAGCAATAGTTACTCCAACTCTTGTGCCTGTGTAAGAACCCGGGCCTATACCAACGGCAATTTTATCTATTCTTGGATAGGAAGTAAGTAAGCTCTTAATGTTTGGAAAAAAAGACTTAGAAAGTTGATTTTCATGCACATAGGAATGACATACACAGATTGTATCTGCTTTTGCAACAGCAATTAATGCTATCTTGGAACTGGTGTCTAAAATAAGAGTATACATTTTTTTCCACCGAAAATTTGATTTAGACTAACAAAAATGACTAAAAATCGCATCATTTTTAAACAATATTTCCATCTATAAATAGTTTGCTTTATTGCGCATATTTTCTAGAGCTGATAAATTGATGGCCTTTTATTAATGATACATTCGGTGTAATCCCATTTAGGAGATCATTTTTGGATAGTCAAAAAGAGCAGGACGAGATTTTAAACGAAGAGAAAATAGAAGAAGCATTAGTTGAAGCTATGCAGAAATCTGTAAAAAATGAAAAAAACCGGGATAAGAATGCAGAGTCTTTTCCTCATGAAGTATTTGTAGTTCCTCTTAGTCGCCGTCCTTTCTTCCCGGGCATGGCTGCGCCTATTGTAGTTGAGCCAGGAGCTTTTTACGAAATCCTGAAACTAGTCGCCAAGTCAGAGCATAAATGTATGGGTTTATTTTTAACCCGTAATGAGAATGCAAATATTTATAAGGTGGGCTTTGATGATTTGTATCAAGTAGGTGTATTAGCGCGTGTTTTGCGGATTATTCCTATGGAACAAGGCGGGGCACAAGTAGTTTTAAATATGGAAAAACGTATTTCTATACGTAGACCTTTTAAAACCCTTAAGTATCTTAAAGCACAGGTAACCTACCATCATGATGAAGTAAAACAGCTTTCCAAAGAGCTAAAAGCTTATTCGATTAGTATTATTACAACGATTAAAGAACTTTTGAAGTTAAATCCTTTATTTAAAGAAGAGCTGCAAATTTTCTTAGGGCACTCCGACTTTACCGAACCCGGGAAATTAGCTGATTTTGCAGTAGCTTTAACAACAGCTAGCAGAGAAGAGCTGCAAGAAGTGTTAGAAACCTTTGATTTACAGGGTAGAATTGATAAAGCCTTGCTTTTATTAAAAAAAGAAATTGATTTAAGCAAACTGCAAAATAGTATTAATCAGAAAATAGAAGCCAACATTTCAGAAGCTCAACGTGAATTTTTTCTCAGACAGCAACTAAAGACCATCAAAAAAGAATTAGGTCTAGAAAAAGACGATAAAACCTGTGATGTAGAAAAATTTGAGGGGCGCTTAAAAAAAAGAGTGGTTCCTCCTGATGTTATGCAGGTCATTGAAGATGAAATGGAAAAGCTAGGTGTATTGGAGGTTCAATCAGCCGAATACGCGGTATGTCGCAATTATCTAGATTGGTTAACGATTATTCCTTGGGGTATTTATAGCGAAGAGAAGCTAGATTTAAAAATTGCAAAAAAAATACTCGAGAAAGATCACTATGGTCTTAATGATATCAAGGAAAGAATTTTAGAATTCATTGCCGTAGGTAAACTCTCTGGTGGAGTAAAGGGGAGTATCATTTGCTTAGTTGGTCCTCCAGGAGTAGGAAAAACCAGTATTGGAAAAAGCGTTGCAAGGGCTTTAAAAAGACCTTTTTATCGATTTTCTGTAGGTGGTATGCGTGATGAGGCAGAAATCAAAGGACATCGCCGTACCTATATTGGGTCTATGCCAGGAAAACTTGTTCAAGCGCTTAAATCTACTCAAGCGATGAACCCTGTCATTATGCTAGACGAGATTGATAAGATGAGCTCCAGTTACCACGGAGACCCAGCTTCTGCTTTATTAGAGGTTTTAGATCCGGAGCAGAATAGAGATTTTCTGGATCACTATCTTGATGTTCGTTGCGATTTGTCCCATATTTTATTCATTGTTACAGCAAATATCTTAGATACAATTCCAGAGCCTTTGAAAGATCGCATGGATATTCTGCGTTTATCAGGCTATATCTCAGAGGAAAAGATCCAAATTGCTCAAAAATATTTAATCCCTCGTAACCGCAAAAACATGGGATTAAAAACAACGGATCTTAATTTTACTAAGGATGGAGTTGCTCAAATTATCAATGGATATGCTCGAGAAGCAGGTGTTCGCAGCTTAGAGAATTATATCAAGAAAATCATGCGTAAAGTGGCTGTTTCTGTTGTCAATGCACAAGAAAAAGAGACAGAGTGTAAAAAGAGTTCAATTTCTGAGAGTAATGTAAAAGATTTTCTAGGCAAACCCATTTTTACTACAGATCGTTATTATGAAAGAACCCCTGTAGGTGTGTGTATGGGACTTGCTTGGACCTCTTTGGGAGGCGCTACTTTGTATGTGGAAGCAACTAAAGTTAGTGCAGAAAAGACGGAAATGAAATTAACAGGACAAGTCGGAAACGTGATGAAAGAATCCTCTCAAATTGCATGGACTTTCTTGCATAGTCAGGTGAATCGATATATTCCAGGAGGTAGCTTTTTTGAAAAGTCTCAGGTGCATCTACACATCCCTGAAGGAGCTACTCCAAAAGACGGACCTTCAGCAGGGATTACTATGGTAACCTCTTTGCTTTCCCTTTTAAAAGATCAACCTGTTATAGAGGATTTAGGGATGACAGGAGAATTAACGCTTACCGGTAAGATTTTACCAATCGGAGGGGTTAAGGAAAAATTGATCGCTGCAAAGCGCTCCGGGGCTAAAGTATTAATTTTTCCATCGGAAAATCAACGGGATTACGATGAGCTTCCCTCTTATGTCAAAAAAGGGATTCAGATGCATTTTGTATCGCATTATGATGAGGTATTTGATGTCGCGTTTAGCAAGTAATTCTTGCTTTGAAGAGAGCGTTTGTAAAAAAGTGATTGAACCTGAAAATCTTCAAGAGACAATAAAGTGTTTACGTGAAGAAAAAAAAACAATTGCGACACTTAATGGCTCTTTTGATCTTTTACATGCGGGACATTTAGAAATTATTTTTCAAGCTTCTTTGCAAGCGGATATATTGATTGTGGCCTTAAATACAGATGTATCTATTCAACGGTATAAGGATGTAAAACGTCCGATTATTCCTTTAAAGCAAAGGATTTTATTGATCTCTGCATTGGAAATGGTTGATTATGTCACCTATTTTAATGAGATAGACCCTATACAGGTTTTGTTGAAAATTCGACCAGATGTGCATGTCAATGGTTCTGAATATGGACAAAATTGCATAGAAAGTGAAACTGTAGTTAGGCAAAAAGGTAGAATGCACATTGTAGAAAAAATCCCAGGATTATCTACTTCTTACATCATTAACAAGATTAAAAAAATATGCGATTAATAGGCCTTTTTGACACAGAGCAAAAAGCAATTAGATTTCACTCTTTTTTACTACAAAAAGGGATACAAAGCTCTTATGAACCAGATAATCTCTCTGCGGAAAAACCCTTTTATCGTATATGGGTTCAAAAAGAAGAAGATTTTAACTCTGCTTCAGAGTTGTTTTTGCAGTTTAATCAAAATCCCAACGACTCTTTGTTTCAAGTAAAAGAAGAACTTAAGAAAGAAGAATTAATAGAGCCCTCTGTAGTTCAGATACAGACCTCTCGAAAATTAAGAGGGATTACGCCTCTTCTGATTTTTATCTGTTGTTTTTTGTTTTTATGGAATTCTTTTCAAGAAAGCCAGATTATGAAAAACAAAGGAGCGCTAGCCCTTCAGGTTTCTTTAACACCATTGATGCAAAAATTGCTGTTTGATTATCCAAAAGCCTTTGAAGAGTTAAACCAATTTGTTCAATCTCATCCTATGAAGACCTTCCAGAATGTAGATGAACTATCTTTAGAAACGCAATTAGAATTTGAAAAAATAGAAGCAATTCCTTCTTGGAAAGGGATATTGCAGCTTTTTCCTACCATACGAAAAGAGGGCCTGCAAGCGATAAGCCAAATTCCGATGTTTGAAAAAATCAGACAGGGGCAAATTTGGCGTCTTATTACGCCTATTTTTCTGCATCGCGATTTTTTACACATTCTTTTTAATATGGCTTGGATTTTCCTATTTGGTAAGCAACTAGATTTGAAAATAGGTAAGAAGAAAATACTGGTATTAGTGCTTTTAATTGCTATAGCTAGCAATACTGCGCAATATATCATGAGCGGTCCTTATTTTATTGGGATTTCAGGTGTAGTAGTAGGAATGGGTGGATTTATTTGGATGCGACAAAAAAAGGCTCCATGGGAAGGATATGCTGTCCAAAAAAGCGCTCTTTTATTGTTATTTTTCTTTGTTGCCGCAATGGTTGTATTGGATGGGGTTATCTGGGGGGTTAGGCTGTTTTATCATCTAGCACCTACTTTGCAGATTGCTAATACCGCACACGTTGTAGGAGGTCTTACAGGAGCTTTTTTAGGATGTCTTTCTTGGTTTAAAAAAGGACTTACATGAGCCAGCGTTGTTTAGTTATTTTAGGTTGTTCTAGTCAGCAACACACACGCACCCGCAATCACGGCGCTTATCTTTTGCTTTGGAAAACCGAAGGCTTTTTATTTGATCCAGGAGAGGGAACGCAGAGACAATTTATTTTTGCAAATGTGGCCCCCACTTCTGTAACACGTATTTTTATTAGTCATTTCCATGGGGATCACTGTTTAGGATTGGGCTCTATGTTAATGCGCTTAAATCTGGATAAGGTCGCACATCCAGTTCATTGCTATTACCCAGCCAGCGGCCAAACCTATTTTGAAAGATTACGCTATGGGTCGATCTATCACCAACAGATTGAGATCATCGAACACCCTGTTTTTGAAGAAGGGGTTGTTCATGAGGATGAACAATTTTTGATTCAAGCGCGCTTTTTAGAACACGGAGTTGATAACTTAGCTTGGCGTGTTATAGAAAAAGACCAAATTAAGTTTGATCAAAAAAAACTACAGCAAGCTGGAGTTTTTGGTCCTAGTGTACGTCTTTTAAAGCAGAAAAAAGAACTCGTCATTCAAGGAAAAAAAATCAAATTAGAGGATGTGAGCTGGGTTCGCAAGGGAGATGTGGTCTCTGTTGCTATTGATACTCTATTTTGTCCTGCTCTTATAAAGATAGCAGATCATGCTAAGCTTTTTCTCTGTGAAAGTACCTATTTAGAAGCTCATAGCCATTTGGCTGAAAAGCATCACCATTTAACTGCTAAACAAGCAGCTAAAGCTGCTCTAGAAGCTCACGTAGATACATTGGTGTTGACCCATTTTTCTGCTCGCTATCAAGATCTAAATGAGTTTTTACAAGAAGCTTCTGTTATTTTTCCCAAAACAATTGTTGCAGAAGATTTGAAGGTCATTCCTTTTTAATTCTCAAGATCTTCCATAATAACGGTAAGCTCTTGAATAAGCATTTCTAAGCGATTTGGATGTTTTGTGAAATTATGTAAAACCAGGCTTAAATCAGAGTTTTCTTCTATTTTAAAGTCAGTTGCTGCTTTTAACAAAGTAGTCTCAGAAGCACTATTTGGACTATATAGGGATTGATATAAGATATTATGCATAATATAAGCAGCGTCTTTTAAATCTTCTGAGGATGTTCTAGAGCTTTCTTCTATTTTTTCAACAATGGAATTTAGTTGTATTGTTCCATGTGCAAACTCTTCTAGAAATTGAGGATCTTTTGCTTTAATAGCATCTAGAGATTGTAATTTGGTTTTAAATTGCCCAACACTGTCGTAAAGCTGTTTTTGTATTTTTTTGATTGGATCTTGAAAGGGCAATGGAGAAGAAGGAAAGGAACCAGTGATTCTAATCATTTTACTTCTCTTCTTTTTTTTCCTTTAAGCTTACGCATAGGCTTTCTCTTTGTTTTTTTCTCCTCTACAAAGCTTGTTTGTGTAGGCCATCCTGCAATAGGGGGTAGCTTCAAAACACACTCCTTAGTTCTATTTTAGTGTATCGCGCTTGCTTGGTTATTTGTCAAAAAAAATATTTAATAAAGGTTTTTATAAAAGAGATCTCGTTTTTTTAATAGTTATTATTAATAAAATTATCAATTAATTGAATTATAGGATCTATATATCAATAATTATTGATTTTTATTTTGAAATTACTTAAAATTTTTTATAAAAATCAGGATGTTTTCATGAGTATTACATGTCTTTCAAGCAAAGTTACAGGATTGTTATCAGCCTGGAGAAACCCTTATGGCAGAGAAGAAGAGCAGCTAGAACGGTTTTCTTTGCCTCTTAAGACGGCATCTCCTGTAAAACAATTGATAAGAATAGGTGTAGCACAAGCAGGATTTTCTCTTTTAATTCTAGCAGCCTCTGTAGAAACGGTTGTCTATGCGGCTTTAACAACTCTTTCATTTCCCTTGTACCTTGGTAATAAGAGGCCTCATTTCTGCCTAGAACTTCTAAAAAGTAGCTCTTTTACAATACCTTGGGCTATTTTGGAGATCTTTCGAGGGGGTTACATGATTGTTGCAAACAATCCATTGATTAATGCACCAACGTGGGAAGCCTTCGCTAGAATGCAGTTTGAGTCTTTAGCTTCATGTTTATCTACTAGGGAAGGTGATCGCGCAGAAATCATCAAACAAATACTACCTCTTTCTAACGAAACATTTATCGGTTTTTGTACAAAAGATGATATATGGACTCATTTAAGAAACAATATACTTAATTTAAAGAATGTCCTGTCCAATCTTTGCCAAGATTTAGAAGATCCAAATTCTTTAGATTTATTAAAGGAGTTGCATATTACAAATCTCTGTAAAGTTTCTTCAGAAGAAAGGTCGTTATATTTTTTAACTATTAAACTAATAAAAAAGATTGATCCTAATTTATTGCAACTTCATTTGGAGAATATACAAAAGATTTGTACATCTCATCCAGGGTCTTTAGGAAATTATTTCGAGTTTATCAAGAGTATTTATAGGATGATTTCTCCCATGTCCTTAGAAAATAGAGCTAGTTTAAATTGGATAGAGATTTTACAAGAAGTGAATAGACTGCCTACAGATCTTGATGAATATTTAATAAATCAAAAAAATGAAATCTCAGCATCTATTACATTTAATCAAACGCAAAAAGAAGAACTTAGGGCAATACAAAGCTTATTAAGCTTAGATTCTTTAGTTCTATGGGTTTCTCTTAGATGATAGTAGCACAAAGTACGCACTGCCCAAGTATGGGGCATTTTTATAGATAGCTTAAGAAATTCTGTTTATGAAATAAAGCATTGCTTAAATAAATGCCCTTGAACAAAACACAACCCCTACTGCCAATAGTTCTTTAGATCCTATATTAGGGTGTACAGAAAAACTAAAAAACTAGAAGGTCAAATTAGCAGCGCGCTTAAGATCAAGATGCTCGTTGAGGTTTTTTAGCATCTATATAAGTCTAAGCTCCTTTTTGCGTATCCGCTGGATATAAATATTTATATCCGGCGGATACTTTCTTTTCTTGTATTTTATCCGCCGTCTTTGCAAAAATATAATCAGCGGATAAAGTGTAAATACTAGAATTATCCGCTGAATATAAATGTTTATATCCGGCGGAATAAATCTAGTAATATCTAATAATTTGATTATAAGCATATTGCGACTATTAAAATTTCTGCAGAAAAAAGGGAAATACATGAAAAAGAAAAATCTTTGCAAAGGTGGTTCTCAAGGAAAAATCATTGGGCGCTTAAGAGAACAGGAACTTCTGAGGGATCTTTTTGGTTCCAAGAAGGCAGAGTTCATTGCTATCTATGGACGTCGTAGAGTTGGGAAAACCTATCTGATTAAAAATTTTATGGATTCCTTACCCTCTGTTTTTTTCCATGTGACAGGACTTCAAAAAGGCTCTTTAAAGGAGCAATTGGGGGAGTTTGCCAAACAAATCGGTGCTGCTTTTTACCAAGGTCCATCTCTTATTCCGCGATCTAGCTGGATTGATGCTTTTGAGGATCTCACTCAAGCTATCAATAAAATTCCAAAAGAAGAAAAAGTTGTCCTGTTTTTTGATGAGTTTCCTTGGATGGCAACACCTCGATCCAAGCTGATTACAGCTTTGGAATTGTATTGGAATCGTTATTGGGTTTTTGACAATCGCGTTAAGTTAATTATTTGTGGATCAGCTACATCTTGGATTATTGAAAATATTATTAATAATAAAGGGGGGCTTCATAATAGAGTGACTCGCACTATTCATCTGAAGCCTTTTTCGCTCTACGAAACAGAAAGCTTTCTGAAGGAGCATCAGATTCATTTAACTCAACGCCAAATTCTTGATCTTTATATTATTCTTGGAGGAGTTCCTCTGTACTGGTCATTTATACGAAAAGGGCGTTCGGTGCATCAATGCATTGATGAACTCTGCTTTCAAAACGATGGTCCCTTAGTCAAGGAATTTAGCCGGTTATTCGAATCTCTTTTTGAAGATGCAAAACCCTACACGGTGCTTATTCGCATTATTGCTCAATATCGTTATGGAATCGGGCAAGCTGACCTGATTGCAAAATCTAAGCTTCCTGATGGAGGAAGTACTGTTCGTAAGTTATATCAGTTGGAAGAGGCAGGATTTATCACGAGCCTTGTTCCTTATGGGCGAAAAGATAAGGGTGTCTACTATTTAATTGATGATGAATACAGTCTTTTCTATTTATATTGGATCGAACCAAATTCGAAGATAATCGCTAAAAAAGCAATCAACGAAGGATTTTGGATATCCCAATCAAATCAACCAGCTTGGAAAATTTGGGCTGGATTATCGTTTGAATCAACGTGTTATAAACATATCGATCAGATTCGTAGAGCATTAAAAATCGATCCAGGTGCGACTGTAGGAACTTGGCGATTTATTCCTAAAACACGTGATGAAGAAGGAGCTCAAATTGATCTCCTTTTTGATCGACTTGATGGAGCGATTACCCTATGTGAAATAAAGTGTTCCAACAAACAATTTGCGATTGATAAATCTTACGCCCAAGAGCTCTTAAAGAAAATGGAGGTATTTCGGAAACAGACAAAAACTAAAAAACAGCTTTTCTTTTGCATAATTACCACAATGGGGTTAAAGCCAACCATGTATTCTGAAGAAATAATAACCAATCAAGCAATGCTTGAGGACCTATTTAAAAAAATCTGATTATGCATAAAAGAAATAAGTATATTAGCATATTCTAAACTTGGATGATAGGAAAACAGCTGCTTCCTAAATGACAAGTCTTTAGTTTTTACGTCTTTGTTGATTGCTAATCACAGCGGCTACAATTGCAAAAGCTGAAGCTACATTGAGAGATTGCTTAAAGCCATAGAGAGGGATTTGCACAGCTTGGTCAGTGAACCCATACTCCTCATTTTAATTTAGCTATATAGTTCAATAAATAGAGTTATGACGGAGCTCTTATTTTAAGATCAATTCTAAAAATATTTAAAAAATATTGTTTTTTATTTAATTAAAAATTTACAATGCAACCCTTTATTTAACAATCTAGGGGCTGGGTTATGAGTTTAGGGTTCGCTGCAAAATGTGCAACAGCATTTCTTGATTTTATACATGTTGTTGAAGCGGTAAATGATTGCAATGCAGATGATTGTACTATGTTACGAATGGCAAATGTTGTGAATCGACTTATGCTATTAGGGTTTTCCGTAACTGAAACAAAAAAATATTCAGCAATCCAAACAATAACCAAGCGCTTGCTTGTCTAAAAGCTAAAGAACTTCCAAGTAGGTATTTAGCTCTTTTAATACAATTGCTCAAAGGTCCAATACTAGCTGAAGATGATGTAGAAACACCTCTGCAGTTTTTAGAAAGAGCTGTGATTGTACCTATGGCAGATATTGCAAGAGTATCAGCGGAACAATCATCTTATGAAATAAGGCAGTACTTAAATAATACTTTTGAACAAAACACAAGCCCTACTTCCAATGGGAATGTAAATTGAAACACAATCACATGCTGAGTAGTCGTGATTTATACACTAATTTTGGAGTGAGAAAATGGATAAGACTTCCTGACGAAATACTTGAGCCTGAAGATTATGATCAATTTGGAAATAGAAAACCGGGAAATCGTTTTGAGCCTACGATTGAAAATTTTGATCAATACCGTTTCATCGAGGAAGAGGTTAGAAGGGAAATACAAAAAATTAAAGAAAGCCAAGAAGAGTTAATTCAATTTTTTTCGTAAACTGTTTAGAAAAGGAATACTTTATGTTACCGATAGCGCTTACTTCAGCTGCTTGGTATTTCATTCCCAAAGGAATAGAATACTTAACGACAGATTGCGACATGGAACCTCAATCAAAAATAGAACATATTCGAGAAACTCTATTTGATTGCAAATCTGTATTAGAGGACGTTATTTGTGCAAATACATTCACAAAATTTGCCTATGAAGCACTGCAAATCCCTTATGCCCGTATGTGGATTGCAGTATTGATAACTCCAGGCCTTAAAAAAATTCTGCCTTTTAAAAGTCCTGTGGATAGACTTTTACAAGTTGCTATCTGCTATTCCCTTTTTAGTTCTAAGTGGTTTTTAAAGCACTTTATAAAGAGTCCTCAAGGAATAGAATGCATGACTAGCTCATGGGGAATAAGAATGTTAAATATCGGTATAAGTTTAGATTTTATAGAGCACTCTCTCTGTGAAGGATCAGGAAACAATGCCGCTGGACAGATGAGGAAAGTCTTAGAAGCTCGATTAAAACCTTTAGATGCTTATGAGTTTTTAAGGGCAAAAAGTAAAGAAAATCTATTAAGCATAATAGAAAGGATAAAATGTTATAAATCTGCTGAAGAAGTGAATAGTTTATTAGACATCGTAAATGATCAGGGCGATTTAACTAAAAATTTTTGATAGCAGATTAGGTAATATGGCATAGTAAAGACCTCAAATTTAAGGAGGTTCTATGTCACGCCGCAAGCCAATTGATTCCAAAATTCTGGAAGCCAGTAAGGAATTTAATGCCGAGGTCTTCGCAGAGACAGTTAAGGGAGCGTTTGCCGATTTGCCTGATTATCGACGCAATCAAAACCGAGTACTGTATCCTGTTTGGTATCTGTCTCTTGTAGTTCTTTGTGGCTTTTTTTGCGGATGCAACACGATCGAAGAAATTGCTGACTACGCCGATCATCAAGAAGACTGGTTTTCCTCTCTCCTTGGGGAGAGAGTCTCAGCTCCTTCTCATGGCGCTCTCTGGTGGTTTTTAGTAAAAACCCCCGCCGGGGCTCTTAAGAGCTATATTCAAAAATGGTTCAGAAAAATTCCAGGCGCATTGAAGAATCAGCTATTGGCGATCGATGGCAAAAGATTGAGGGGTGCTAATTTCCTGGACCATATCACTCACGTAGTAGAATTATTTGCTGCAGAAGATCGATTGTGTCTTGCAGTAGAAAAAGTTCCCGATAAAACGGTTGAGAAAAGTACGTTGCCGATCATTTTGGAACAGGTAGACGTAGAAGGAGCGATTATTTCAGGGGATGCGCATTTCACTGTACCCGAATCAGCAGAACGTATCATTGATGCAAAAGCAGATTATCTGCTAGCTGTGAAGGGCAATCAGCCTTCTCTTTGCGCTGAGATGGAAAATTTTTTCGATCAAGCTCATGCAATTGAATGGGATGAACTTCCTCATTCATTTCACCAAGAAATAGACAAAGGACATGGTCGCATCGAAACTCGAGAAGTTCGAGTCGTGGAAGATTTGGACTGGTTGCCTAATGCCGGTAAGTGGAAAAACTTGGCTTGTCTCGTCGAGGTACGTTCGACAAGACAGAAAATCGGATCAACTACCAACGAAGTTTTCAGACGGCTTTATATTTCCAGCCGTCGAGCATCTGCAAAGGATTTTGCTAAATGGGTCCGGCAGCACTGGAGCATCGAGAATAAATGCCACTGGATAGCTGATGTAATTTTCAAGGAGGATAATAATTTGATGGATCGAGGACACAGTGCAGAGAACATGGGTCTGTTTCGGCGCTTGGCTATGAATATAGCTGCAGTTGCTGATCCAAATAGAGGACTTGCTGCTGTGAGACGAGCAGCAACTTTTGGCTCTGGATACTTAAAGGGAATTTTGGCAATTATTTTCTGCAGAGAGGTGTCAAAAAATTTTAGTTAAATCGCCCTGTGAATGACTAGTTAATTTGCTAGAGAAAGAAGATCAATTAATCTATCAATTAGAACAAAAAAAGCGTATAGCAATGAAAAAAGACTGAAGGCTCCTTTAAAAAGCATTTAGCCCCATCAAAGAAAAGCCCAGCGAAAAGTAATTCATTTATAGAAGATTTTTCTATCACTTCTGAAAATACAAGCGGAGAAGAATCAGAAATCGTCGAAACTCTTCGTCTTTAACTGTCTTCAAGCAATTGCATCTCAATGATTAAAATCCTTTTATAGATTCTCTATGAGTTATACAAGAGATATAATAAAAAAGTTCATAAAGTTTAAAAAAAACCTGCAAAATTTTTACAAAAAATACAGACACAATAAATGAACCGATTTCCTATAAATGCAGTTGTTTAAAAGCTCTTAAGAATCTAAGTAAAAGGTGGTGGTATTGAAGGCCAGGTAATTGCTTCTAGATTAGGTATTTCTAGAGCTTTAGTTAAGAAGAGCGTAAACAATCGCCAACCTTTAAAAGGTCTAGGCTTTCTAACTTGTGATTCTCGTAAAAGAGAGCGTAAAAAGTATGGGCAACCAGGAGCCCATAAGCGCTTCCAGTTTTCAAAACGTTAATTTTCCTCCTTGTTTTAATAGGTTTTATTATTTAAAGCCCTGTTTCGCTCTGTTTTTCAAGATCAAAACGCGCTAGGTTAAGTATTTTTATAAGTATTTCTGCAATTTCTTGAATGTCTTTATTTTTATCAGGATGTAAGATAAGAACCCATTTGCGGTAAGCATCTTTGATCTCTTGCATTTGAAAGCCAGGCTTCAATCCCAGAAGCTCACTTACAGATGCCTCATTTAAAATGAGCTCTGAGAACTTTTTAAGCTCAACAACATTATTAGATTGGTAAGCATTTAGTATGGTAGCCTTACCTTTAAGTTCTTCACGTAGACTATTTAGCTCTGTTTGATGAGCTGGAGCTAATTGTTTGCTTTTCCATTCATTATACTCTTTTTCTCTACCATAATCTTCATCTGTTATTTTACGACCTTTGTGATCTAAACACCCTCCATTAATAAAAATGTTAAACTCTTCAGGGCGAGTCCAGGCAGGTAGCTTGCCAATAAATATTTGGGCAAGCTGGTAATTGATGGATGCCAGCATTGGGCAGAGAGCTATAGCATATAGTTTGGTAAGAGGAATGATTAAACCTGGCCGAAAGAGTCCAAGAGCAAGCGCTGTGCCGGCAAAGAAAGGAGCAAGTAAATTAGTAATAACGTAAGCTAGGTGCTGTATGGGGGATGCAATAATTTTCTTTTGGATAATTAATGTAATTCGGTGGGATGTAGCTCCTTTGTATTTAGCGTAGAAAGCTTCACAAGCCCCTATGCCTATGTCAACTAAAGCTGTAAGAGGTATTGAGCACATAATAATAGGACAAAAGAGAGCATTTATTACCAAACAAGTTATACTAAAACTCTTCTCGTCAAGATCCCCTGATAAAATGGATTTGTTTCTTTGCTCGTTCAAGTAATAAAGTGGTCGCTCAATCCATTGAAAAGCAGAAGGGTAGACATCAATAATCATTCTGTCCTCTTTATAATTTATCTATAAAATATTTATCAAAGATGAATAAAAAAAGCAATAACTCTGACGTTATAATAAACGGATAAACCAGAAAAAATGGGTGTATAATCAGATGAATAAATATAGATATTTTAAGAGAATATGCGCGTAATCAAATGGCAATTATGACAAGCTTTCATGAGCTTGTTTCTATAGCTGTATAAAAAAAAGATTTCCTATAAATGCAGCTGCTTAAAAGCTCTTAAGAATCTATTTGGTAAAGGGCTCTATATTTTTTTTGCAGGTAATCAATAAAAGGCTTTTCTGAGAGAGTAGATCCTGTAACTTTTTGACAGAGCTCTTCTTGCGTATATTGTCTTCCAAATTGGTGAATATGTGTCTGTAGCCAGCTGCGAATAGGAGAAAGATTTCCTTGCTCTGCTTGTGTTTCCCAATCAGGTTGATCTTTTTTGAACTGAGAGAAGAATTGGGCTGCATAGAGATTTCCCAAGGCATAGGTAGGAAAGTATCCTATCATCCCTAAAGACCAATGGATGTCTTGCAAGCAGCCTTGGCTATCGAGCTTTGGATCAAGGCCAAGATAATCGCGCATACGCTCATTCCAAGCTTCCGGTATGTCTTTAACGGATAAAGATCCTTCAATGAGTTGTTTTTCTATTTCAAAGCGCAATAGGACATGTAGGTTGTAGCTAATCTCATCGGTTTCAATTCGTATGAAATGTGGCTTTACACTATGAATGGCTCTATAAAACTGATCTAAAGTAATCAATCCGAATTGTTTAGGAAGCTTTTGTTGTAATATAGGAAAAAAATGCTGCCAAAAATGCCTATTTTGACCAATTAAGGTTTCCCAAAAACGGGATTGGCTTTCATCAATCCCTAAAGAGAGCGATTCAGCAAGAGGAGTTCCATAATACTCAGCAGCAAGACCCATATGGTATAAGCCATGACCTCCTTCATGCAGTGTGGCGCTAATGGTACCTAGGATATTTTCTGGATTTACAGATACAGTCATACGGGTGTCTTTAGGTTGTAGTCCTGTACAAAAAGGATGTACAGAGCAATCTAAACGAGAAGAAGAAGGGGAAAATCCCATTTTTTCCAAAATCAAATGAGCAAATTCTAGCTGTATATGCTTAGGACAAAACTGATAAAGAAAATGATTTTCTATAGGATCTTTAATAGATATTTCTTTGAGCAATTGTTTTAAGGGTAACTTTAATTGGCTAAACATATTTGCCAGATCAGAGGTTTTAGCATCCGGCTCATAGGTATCTAATAGAGCATCATAAGGATGTTCCTGGTAGCCAATAATATCTGCTTTTAACCGACAGAGAGAAATCACTTTCTGCAGATGAGGAAGAAACAATTTAAAGTCATTATGTTTTTTTGCTGTTTGCCATACATGAGCTGCTTTAGATGTAACATGGGCAAAGTTTTTGACAAAAGAAGAAGGAATTTTAGCAGCTAGCAGATAATCTTTACGCCATCTTTGCAAAGCAATTATTTGTATAGGGGTTAGATGAGGATCTTTGATTTTTTTTGTATCTAAATCAATTAAAGAATGTAAGCCTTTTGCAAAAGCTTTACTTGTTTTTTTTTGATGAGCTAAGCCAGAAAGAAGAGCAATTTGTTCAGCACGGTATTCAATTCCATCTGATGGCATATAGATTTCTTGATCCCACTCAAGCAGATAGGTAATGGAAGAGAGCTGAGTGATTTGTTTAGAAAGCTTAATGAGCCTTTGATAGGGATGCATAGATTATCCAAATTATTTGCTTAAGTTTTAAATTAGATCAAAACTCTAAAAAGATGAAGCTAGATTTTTAGTTATTTGCTGTCTGCTTTTTATTAAATATACGCACAAGGCAAGAGCTTATGCTATTAGCTAGTGGGGTGCAGAAGGCAATGCTTAAGAAAAATAAAGCAATCCCACCACTACCTACAATTACATCAGAGAGCCAATGAGCACCTGTAATTAATCTAGGCATACAAAGAAAACCAGCATAGATCCAAGCCATAATGGCAAAACGCCAGCCAGCCAAATAAGAGAAACTAGCAGCAAAAAGCAAGGCTGTTGTGGCATGGTCTCCTGGGAAACTTGTTTTAGACACGTCTTTGATTTTCATCCAAGGGATTTCCTGTGATAGCATCACGCTATTTTCGACCACTAAAGAAGGGCTGGGCCTTGGTATACAAATAAGATCCCGAAAAATCATCCGATTTACAAAGAAAAGGATAAACGCAATGTATAAAACGCAAAAGAGCAACTGTGCGATCCGTATTTTACGTAAAGAAGAAGGAGATTTTTGTATCCATATAGTAAAAAATACCAATATGCACAAGTCTTCTAACCAGTCTGCATATTTGTGATTTGCACAAGCCCAAAACATTTGCCAATAGTGACTATCTAATAGAGACTGATTGATCAGTTTAAAAAATGCAATATCTAGCCTTTGCCAATAGATAGCTGCTTGGGGCCATAATAAACTCGCCAGTAAAAGTGCCAGAAGAGTTTGTAAAAGAAAAAGCGATTTAAGTTTATATGAGGTGGTCATTGTACTCTCTTAAAGTATCGGTAGGAAAATAGACTAAAGCAAATGCAAAAAGGCAAAAGGATTGCATAAAAAGCAGAGATGGTTTCATTTTCACTTAAAATTACAGCTGCATCTAGTAGAGTAAAAAAAGCGATAAAGCCAAATAGGGCTAAAGCATAGGTTAGAAAAACAGGAAAACAGCGTCTATGACTTATGCAAAAAGGAGCAATTGCAAGAACTACTAATAAAGATAAAAAAGGCATAGTAATTTTCAATAAAAAATAAGAAAGAGCTATAGGATATTCATAAGGGCTCAATCTTTTTTGAACCAAGTCTTTGAATAGAGTGCTGATCTTTTGGTTCTCTAAAGAAATGGGTATTTTGTAGTTTTCTAGAAGGCCCTTAGAAAATAGGGTAAAAGGGTACTCTTCAAAAGATTCTACTTTTTCAAAATATCCTTTATTATTTCGCTTAAGCTGGTCTGCAAAAAAACCTATGGGTTGTTTTAGATCATAGCAAAGGGATTTCATGCGCCAAATTTCATCAGCACTGCGAATCCAAAATACATCATTTAATAATTGTTTTTGAAGATCTTTAGTCTGATAAATGAGCTTGGATTGGTCAGATAAAGATAACGTGTAAAGATGGTTGTCTTTAGAAGAGGGTTTCCAGTGCTGTTCTTGGAATTGATCGACAAAAGTTAAACTAGAAGGAAGTATCCATTCATTACTCATATAATTAAAAAGAGCTAGAGCAATAGCTAGATAAAAAAAAGGGCGTAAAATCACTTTTAAAGATAAACCAGAAGCCCTTAGAGCCACTAATTCTCCTCTTATATTTAGTGCAAATAGCACCTTAATTGTAGTGATTAAAACAGCTAGTGGAATCAATAAGTCAGCTCTTTTAATGAACTCAAATAGATAATATAAAAAGATATGAGAAAAATTGATTCTTGTATCTTGCATAAAGTCTTGCATGTGTAGGGAATAGTCTATTAATGCGTAGATAGAGTAAAAGCAGCCTAAAAAAAGAAAGAAAAAACTCACTATTTCTCGGATGAGATAGCGTTGCCAAATTTTCATATGCATTATTCAATTCCTTTAGCAACCAATTTTAGCTGTCTATAACTAGCCCAAGCTATTAAAGGGTGGGGGATGAGTAATAGGCTAATAGCTAGGAGTGCATTAGGATACATGGATTTAGCAATAATAAAACATAGCATAAAAAAAGCTGCTAAGAAAATAGCCCACAGTGCTTTTTTCTTGGATTGATTGCGACCAATCTGCAAACCTAGGCAAGTGCCAATCAACGTAAAGGTAAATGCAGCAAAAGAGATGGAAATCCGCTTAGCTATTTCAATGAGTATTTTCTTAGACATTTTAGAATGCGTTTCTAAGCTCTCTTTTGCAAGGAGCATACGCAATGTTAGATAATCGTGATGAGATAGCCAGTTGGTATGCTGCATAAATTGACCGAGCTGAATGGCTTTTATTTTCATATGATCTTGATTTTCAATCATAAGATGATCGAAACCGTATTCTTGTTTGGAATCAAAAGAAGAAATATAAGAGATTGTATTTCCTTCTAATTCTTCATCAACTAAAAAGAGCTTTTTAAAAGAAAACAAGCTAAGGCGATGGTTAGAGCTGTTTTTAAGAGCAATAATAACATCCTCTGCAGACTTAGCCCCCCTTGAGACCTGCAGGTCTATATACATATTTTTAAGTTTGACAGGGCTTTGTTTTTGTAAAATAAATAAAGGGTTAGAAGTCACTGTTTCGTAGATGAGCATCCTTGCTTTGCTGCGGCAAATAGGAGCTAATTCAAAAGCAATCATAGCATTGAGCAAAACCAGTAAGAATCCTGAGGATAAAATAGGAATTACAATTTTTTGTAGACTAAGACCAATTGTGCGTAGAGCAGTAATTTCTTGATGATAACTAAGCTTTTGAAAAAGCAAAATAGAAGAGATCAGACAGGATATAGGAATGGCAATCGGCAAAATATAAGGGATTTGATATAGAGAGAATAGAGTAATCCTGGTAAAAGAAGCTTCAGATGTGATAAACCTAGCAATTTCTTGAAAGCGAAGTACAAGTAAGACACTAATAAATGCACTTACGCAAAGGAAGAAAACCTGGAAGTAATTGCGCAATAAATAGCGCCATAAAATGGGCATAAAGCGTAAAATAGTGAATTAAAAGTCATAAGTCATTCTAGGGGATTGCGAAATATTTCAAAAAGAGGAAAATGTTAAAGGTAAAGGACCCGTTGCTTAAAACGGTAAAAGATTTTCTAAAATCAAAAAATGTATCTAGCCAGCCTATTTTAATGGGCTATTCAGGAGGGTGCGATTCTAAAGCGTTGCTTTACTTAATCTTAGAGTGTTCTTTGCTATTCAAATTTCCCCTGTATGTGGCTCATATTGATCATGGATGGAGAGAAGAGAGTGCTAAACAAGCTAAAGTACTACAAAAAGAAGTAGAGAAACTTGGGGTGCATTTTTACTTAAAAGTTTTGCATTTTGAAGATTTTGAAAAAAAAAATCTAGAGCAACAGGGCAGGGAGAAAAGATTGCAGTTTTTTAAAGAGCTTTACCAAAAATTAGATTGCCAAGCTCTTTTGTTAGCTCATCATGCAGAAGATCAAGCAGAGGTTGTTTTAAAAAGAATATGTGAAGGAGCTCATCTTACTTCACTTCGTGGGATGCAACTAGATATGAGATTAAAAGAAATGCGTATTTGGCGCCCTCTGCTCCCAGTTTCTAAAAAAACCCTTCGTAGTTGGTTGGAAAAAAGAGCTCTTGTTCCTATAGAAGACCCTACAAATGAGAACTCTCAGTTTTTAAGGGCAAGAATGCGCAAAGAGATCTTCCCAGAATTAAGTCGGCTTTTTGGCAAGGAAATTGCTGGAAATCTTTGTAAATTAGGAAGACAAGCGCAAGAAATAGACAACTATTTTTATCAAAAAAATCTTATCCTATTTGCCACCCAAAAAGAAGATGATAGCAAGGTAGAATGGGATTTAAATCCCTTTCTACCTTTAGATAAAGTGGAGCTATATTATGCTGTTAAACAATGGTTGCGAGTGCAGAAAGTGACATTATCTAGTTCTCTTATGGATATAATCATTGAATGTGTAGTAAAAAATAAGACTAAAGAGCTTCTTTATAAGAAAAAACTATTAAAAATTGATTTGGGAAGGCTTGTTTTAATAAAAAATAGTATAAAAAAATAGCAGTTTAATATTTATTATGTAATTCTAAATCATTTAGATTCATATAATTCAAACAAAGTAGTTTAAAAAGTAAAGAAAAAATAATTTTCTTTTTGCTAAGATGTGAAAAAACTCCATCTTGCTAGTTTTAGTGCTTAGAGTGGAATATGCTTGTTCTCAATGATTTGATTGTAAAACTAAAAGATAAAAACAGCTTTACTTTAATCGAGATTGAGTGGTTTAATCTTTTAATCCAAGAGAGTGTTTAAATATTATGAATAATGACAATTTAAAACCAGAGTCTAGTCCTAAAAAAGGCTTGCCAGGGGGCTTTTTTATTCTGCTGTTAGCAGCCGTCTTGGTGATTTTGACCATTCAAAATTTACATGATGATAAAGCTGCTAAGGTTTCTTTTAGTTACCAGGTAGAGCATCTTGTGAATTTGGATTTGATCCAAAAAGACGAAAGCCGCAAAGCAGCATTAAACGATAATTTAGTAACCTTTACTGGAAGGTTTAAAGATAAACAAAGCGATGAAGCAAAAAGTCATTATCGTTATCTTGAGCTTCTTTACTTAAATCACGAACTTAGCGGGAAAAAAGAAGAACTTGCTTCTGGAATTGGTCAATCAAAAAAATTAGTAGAAGAATCAGCGGAACTATTACTTCGCTTAAGTGGACAACCGACCCCCAAAGAGGGATATATTGTCATAGACCCTATTTATAATACTCCAAATGAAAACCATAGCGTTGTTATTAAATCTGTTTCTAATCAAGGATTGATAAGTCTTAATGATCTAGAAAAAACATTTCCTGTGCTCTCTCGAGAAACAAATCCTGCGGAAACCGCTACTTTTGGTAAGGACTTACTAACCTTAATTGAGAGGTTTCGTTCTCCATCTCTTGGTATTGGTAATGAAACGATGAAACAGCAGCTTAAAGAGCTCTATCAAGAAGTCAACCAGGCTTCTTCTTTAACTCCACAAGAGCAGATTTCCATTTATCGAGGCGCGCTTACTTCATTAGATCAGCTTGTCTCAGAGCTCAATCAAGAACAACAAAATGTACGTTTATTGCAATTAAGAAGTGTACGTAACTATAAGATCCAGTTGGAAGAATATGCAAATGTGCTTTCTCTATTAGAGAAAAATGAGGCACAATTTGAAAAATCTAGACAAAACGTTGCGAATGTCACTTGGTATTTTAATAACCAAGAGTTGTCTACTCGAATGTTAGAAAAACAAGATCCTGAAATATATGCTCATTGGTTTTCTCAGGCCAAACAGGAATGGGATAACTTTGGAGTGAATAAGGGGGCTGTATTTAAAGCTCCAGACCAACCTCGTAATCTTGTATTGGAAAAAACATTTAAAAGCGAAGAACCTTCTCCTAATTACTTTAGCTATATTTTAACAATTCTACCAGTAGTACTTGTTGTTGCTGTATTGTATTTTATCTTTTCTCGTCAGATGAAAGGAGTAGGGACAAACGCCATGAATTTCGGTAAGTCACCCGCTCGTCTTTTAACTAAAGATAAGAATAAATTTACTTTTAAAGATGTAGCTGGTTGCGAAGAGGCTAAGGAAGAATTACAAGAAATTGTTGATTTTTTAAAAGAACCTGGCAAATTTACCGCCTTAGGAGCACGTATTCCTAAAGGGGTTTTAATGGTAGGAGCCCCTGGAACAGGGAAAACTTTAATAGCTAAAGCTGTTGCAGGCGAAGCCGATCGTCCTTTTTTCTTTATTTCAGGCTCTGATTTTGTGGAAATGTTTGTCGGTGTGGGCGCAAGCCGAATTCGAGATCTCTTTGATCAAGCTAAAAAAAGCGCTCCTTGTATTATTTTTATCGATGAAATTGATGCTGTGGGACGCCATCGCGGCTCTGGAATCGGTGGTGGACATGATGAAAGAGAACAAACGCTCAATCAGCTTCTTGTCGAAATGGATGGATTTGATACGAATGAAGGGGTCATTTTAATTGCTGCAACCAATCGCCCCGATGTATTAGACAAAGCGCTATTGCGCCCTGGTCGTTTTGATCGAAGGATTGTGATCGATCTTCCTGATATTAAAGGTAGATATGAAATTTTAAAGGTACATGCCCGTAAAATTAAATTGGATCCTACTGTGGATCTCATGAATATTGCTCGTAATACACCGGGCTCATCGGGTGCTGATCTAGCAAATATCTTAAATGAAGCAGCTTTATTATCAGCGCGTAAAGGTCGTTATGCAGTTACAGCAGCTGATGCTGCAGAAGCTTGTGATAAAGTGCGTTATGGAAAAGAACGCAGAAGCTTGGAAATTTCTCAAAATGAAAAGAAAACCACAGCTTATCATGAAGCAGGGCATACCGCAGTTGCTCTTTTTGTCAAACACTCAGATCCTGTAGACAAAGTTACCATTATTCCTAGAGGTTTGTCTCTTGGTGCTACGCACTTTATGCCTAAGAAGAATAAACTAAGTTATTGGAAAAAAGAGCTCCTTGATGAACTTGCTGTACTTATGGGAGGGCGTATTGCGGAAGAGATCTTTATTGGAGATATCTCAAGTGGTGCGCAGATGGATATTTCACAAGCTACAAAGCTTGCCCGTCGTATGGTGTGTGCATGGGGAATGAATGAGAAATTAGGTACTGTTGCTTATGACGAAGGATCTGATAATGGGCAGTATATAGGAGTACCTAACTACCATGAAAAGAGCTATTCTGAAGCAACAGCAGAAGCTATTGATGAAGAAGTGAAAAAGATTCTTCATGAAGCAAATGCAAAGGCAACGCAAATTATTTCAGAGAAGCGAGAGGGCCTGCAAAGACTTGCAGAAGCTTTAGTGGAATATGAAACCGTAAGCGGTGAGGAAGCCCGTGCTATCATTGATGGAACTTTTGACATTGAAAAAAAGAAACAAAGTCTAGAAGAAGAAAAACAGCAGAAAAAAGCACCTCCACCTCCACAACCATCCTCTGATCGGACCTTCCCGATTAGCGATAGTCCTTCTTCTCAGCAGATTTAAGTCCTTAGAAGAGCTCTTTTAAAAAGAGCTCTTCTTCTTAAAAAATCATCTTTTGATAAAATTATTTACAGTATAAAGCAAGTGAAAATTTTCTTATTAAAAGAGGTTTAATGTAATGAAATACCCTTAACAGTATTAACCTATCAGTTGTATGCAGTGCCGAACTGGAGTTATCAATCACACATAGAGCAAGGTGGTTCTGGCGGAAATGGAGAAGGCAAGCCAGGAGCTCCGGGAAATCCTGGTTCTGGAGGAAAAGGTGCTAGCGGCTCTGGTGGTGCTGGTGGCCCTGGAAGTAGGTGATAAGCTAGTAAAAATCTTCAAAGAGCTGATTCTGATATAGAGTTAAAACATCAGCTCTTTTCTTAAAACTTAAAGAATCTGTTTTTTGGGGTATATTCATCTATATTCCCAGCCAAACTCATCGTAATAAATTTGGTTTAAAGAATTTGCAATCCCTTTCTGCATATAAGGAATGATTTCTTTGAGAAAGATATGAAGAGCTCCTTTCTTAATTAAATCTAACACCTCAGTTATAGCTACATCTTTCTATCTAATAATTTTTTAGAATTTCTCTTCATTAAGAAAGCCTTAATTCGATATCATCTCAAATCGTAAGAAATTTCTACGTTATTAGGAGCTAAAGAAGTGAAATGCTATTTAATGAGTTTAATTTGTTGTTTGCTAACAATATCTACTTTTTCCGATGAAGAAAAAAATCAAAAGTTTTCTGTAGAAGACATAAATATTTTTTCTACTAATGAACCAAACACTGAAGACTCAAATTCGACAAAGGAATCCTTTTTTCAAGGAGGCAATATGATAATTCTTGAATCAAACTCCAAAGACTCCCCACAGGAAAAGATTGCTTACCCAGTTGAAGAGGCCATCTGGATGGAAACTTCTAGGAGAAAACCATGAAAAAACCTTCTTTATGCTCTATTGTTCTCCTAATTATATTAGGATTTCTAGCTTTTTCTGAAATTAAAGATACCATAACTAGAGATAAAGTATTTTTTCTTGTGCGAATATTTTGTAGAAGACCAGGATATGCTAAGAAGATTGAAATAAAGCCCTATCTTTTAAATGATGAACAGGTTCTTCAGTCATTAACATATCCGCAAATAGAGCTTCAGCAACCGCCTCGGAAAGAACTTTTCCTGAAAAATGTCAATGTTGTACTACGGATTAAGAACCATGGACAAGCAGTGGCCTGGGGCACATTGGCTTACAAAGTAGGTCATATCAATTGGCTAAAAATAGATGTTGATCTGCCATCTATAAATTCTAAAAATAAAGCACCATTTTATGAATATGTTATCCCAATTGGCATTGCAGTCCCATATAATGATGATCTACCACCAAAACCAATCAAAGTTAAGTGGGTTGCTCTCTATGTAAAATAGTAAAGGAAGAGCTCATGTTTTTTGGAAGATTTTTCGCACTTGCATGTGTAGCTATCTGGCTTTTTTATTCTCAAGTCGATGCAGTAGCTTTTTCTCGTTTTTTTGAGTTTGATCTAGCAGGGAACCTTAAGAAAGTCATTTCAGCTGATAACTGCTATATTGACTACGAATATGACCAGATGCAACAGCTTATTAAAGTTACGGATTCTCAAGGCAAGGTTTTTCGCTATCAGTACGATGTAAGTGGCAATTGTATTCAAGCAGAGGATGAAAATGGGATTATCAATTATGAATATGACCTCTTGAATCGCCTTATTTCTGTTACTTATTCGGGAGTAGCCCCTATTTGCTATTCGTATGATCTTAGAGGGCGCTTGCAGCAGATCATCTATCCCGGTGGAATCCGAGTTTCTTACTCTTATGATGCTGCAGATCGTTTGTTATCTGTGCAGTATCCTCATGGAAAAACACAATATGTTTATGATCAAGAAAGTAATACTCTTTCCAAGATGATCCTTCCAACTGGAATCACAACGGAATATGGATATGATAAGGCTAAAAGGATAACCTCAGTTTTTCATAGCCGTTTTGACAAAACCCTTATTATGGGGTTTCAGTATGTTTTTGATGGAAACGGTAACCGCATTCACATGGAAGAAATCGATGAAAATGGCTCAAGAGGTGTCGATTTTTCTTATGATAAGCTCAATCGGTTAATCAGTATAAAATATCCAGAAGGATATGAGAAATATACATATGATAATTTGGGCAATCGTCTTACAAAAGAGACCCCTTCAGTTTTAATTACGTATGAATATGACAAGAATAATCGATTAATTAAAACAGATGACACGCAATTTTTTTATGATGTTCGCGGTAATCTAGTGAAGAAAGTACGTTTTGATAAAACTATCGAATATACCTACGATATCCATGACAATTTGATTACGTATCAAGATGAGGAATATGATATCAGATATACTTATGATAGTGAAGGCCGTCGTACTTCAAAAAGTATTAATGGTGAAAAAACATTTTATATCAATGATGCACGCTCACCTGTAACACAGGTTCTTATTGAGTCTGCAGAAAAAAAAAGAACAAAGCTTTTTTATATTTATGGCCTCTCAAGGCTTAATCAGATGAGCTCTAAAGGATCTCATTCTTACCTTTATGATTATCCAGATAGAAACGTTGTTGCTTTAGTAGATGAAAAGCAACATCTCTGTAACCGTTATACTTATGAAGCATTTGGCCTTCCAAAGAATTGTCACTCCGCAATTCCCAATCATTTTACCTATGCTGGTGAAGACTATGAAAAGGAAACGGGACTGATTTTTCTCAGAAATCGTTATTATGATCCAGAAATAGGAAGATTTATATCAGCTGATCCAAGTCTGGGAAAATTGACTAACCCACAAAGCTTTAATCCCTATACATATGCTGGAAATAACCCAGTGAATTTTATTGACCCATTGGGCTTACGATCTGCTCGAATCTGTGTTTATCCAGCAAGGACAGGAACAAAACAAGAAAAATCCCTTACTGGGCATGGATTTTGGGTACTAACACAAGATAATGGGGATATGATTACTGTAGGGAGGTATCCTGATGGGCTTCATTATGATGATGAAGTGACACCCAATACTTTTTTTTATGATTGGCCTGCAACCGATAAACAGATACAGGCAATTATGGATGCAACTGAGAAAGGGCCTTATTTAGGTGTGGTTGGTAACTGTATTGATGGCCTAGAGCAAGGTTTAAAGGTTTTAGGGGTTCAACATCCAAGTTTTAGTTTAATGGGGGTTTCCATGCCTACTAAAGCAATCATCTGGTTAGAAAGCTTAATGGGAAAAGATGATTTTAAAAGAGCGATGCAACAAGATCTAAAGTTTATAGCAGATCCTGATAGTTTCAACCCTTCTGTTAGATTCTCTCCTAATGTTATTAAACCTACTTGCCCTTACAGCGCAATTTCTGGCGACCTTGGTGGTGTATCTTTTGATAAAACAGCGCAGCTTATAGGAACTTTTACAGATATCTTGGGCGCAACTTACGATTCCTCTACGGGACAATTGATTTTGATCGGTTCTCAAAATTATTCCTTGCCGCCTATGGATTTTGATGATTTAGCGGTTGCTATACGTTCGGTTTATGGGCTTGGAGGAAAGCCACCACAAGATCCTGGCGTATCAATCGATTGGAATACTGATAATAATAAAAAGATCAAGAAAGGACGCTATGCACATCTTCATCCAATGCCGGTGCGTTATGAAGGAGCAACAGAAGGGACGCGCTTTGGCCAGGTTATGTTCAAGGCAGATAGATTGCTGAAATGTTTGGGTGGTGGAAAAGACAATATCACGGGAAATCTTTTGCAGGTTAATGTGCCTGGCTTCTCTTCTCTTCCTAGTAGGTACTCTGATCCAAATTTCAAAGTAGAGCCAGAGTTATTTAATCGCATGTGGTTTGTTCCAAAGGAGGTTATTCTAATCAAATCTCCTGATGGCAAATCCATTATATTTGATCAAGTGGAAATGGAAGTCTTAACCGAATCTAAAAGAAAAAGCAAACAAAAAAGTAATATTGCAGTAGAGGGCTTTGCACGTCATTTTACAGATCATTTTAATGATTTCTCTAAACAGTATCCGATTTTGTCAGAGCTTAAACAGCTTGGAAAGATCACTGCAATTGTCAAGTGGATAAAAGAAAACGATATTCCTCTCGATCTTTCTTTATTCAACAGTTATGTTCCAAAAAGGATTACTACTCCATTTACTACGCCTACTACTTATTTCGCGTATGCCAGAGGACTACAAATCGGTTGTATATTGGGAGGTGTTATCTATCATTTATCTGAAAGCAATTTTCATGAAACTTTTAGTGATACACCTGGTTTATTGCAAGAAAACGCTATCAATTCAAGGCCTTCAGAAAATGAGATGGAGTGGGATATAGATTACTCATGCGAGGATAGATTAAAAGCGATTGCACATACTATTGAGCGTACGCGCAAAATTGGCAACATTCGAAAAACTTTTATAGACATGTGTTTTCCTCTTCCAGGAGAGTTCTCCTTGAAGCTAGTGCGTTATTATAATTCATTTAATGAGCGCACTTCTGGATTTGGCAAAGGCTGGGAGTTATGTTCATTATCTCTATATTTTCCAAGAAAAAAGATGTATCTTAAGTGGGAAGAAAAAGATATCGCAAAAGAGGTTTTCGCTGAAATTTTCATCTCTGAAGAAGGAAGAGAGTTTCGCTATTTTTTCCAAGGATTAGATATTCACTTGCTACCTGTTTATCGGACAGCTGGTTTAGCAGCTGTCCTTATAGAGCAAGAAAATGGAAGTTTTATTTTGCATAAAGAAGGAGTTAAAATATTTTTTAATGAAAATGGTAAGCTTCTTCAAAAAATCGATAAACAAGGACAAAGTATTGAATATGTCTATGATAATGGTCAATTGATAAAGATGGCTCATTCCAATGGCAAGAAGATTCAATTAGAATATCAAGATGAGCGCATCATATGCATTACTGGTCCTGGAAGAAAAATCATTTACTATCAGTATAACGAAAACGGTCAACTTTATTCAGTGGCGGATCAATTGGGCCCAATGGCTTTTTATGGTTATGATTCAGAAAAAAACCTGAATATAATTTATGATGCTAAAAAGCGAATTACATTTGAAGCCACCTATGATAATTATCACCGAGCTATTACTGTGGCTAATGGAAAGACCGAAATAAATAAGCAGTTTAGCTTGAAAGACCATGCAATGCAGATACAAGGACCAAATAACATAGAAGTATTCAATCAGTATGATTCCAGCTATCGACTATTAAGATCAAAGGACTCTTTAGGTCGCGGCATTGAAATCTTTTATAAAGATGATATATTTGAGCCTACCTTAATTAAAGATAGCTTTGGCTGTGAGGCGAAATATAATTATGATAATAAAGGAAACCTCTGTTCTATCAAAAATAGTGCAGGAATAGAAGAGAAATTTTGGTATGATAGCTCAAATCGATTGGTGGCTGCAATGGATGAAAGGAAAGATGTAAAAATTTATCTTTATGATGAAAAAGGAAGACTTAAATATTTTTTACCATGTGGCGCTTTAAAAAATGAAGATTCTATAACCGGCCAGGCCTCATTTTGTTATGAAATAACTGAAGCAACTGAATATGAGTTTGATGAACAAACAGGAGCAGTCACTGCGATTAAAAAGGCAAACGAATTAGCAAAACTCTTTTCCTATGATACAGAAGGCAGAATATCAGCGATTTCTGATGCATATGGATACAAAATTCAAAGAAAATACGATGATCGATCGAGATTAACTAGTATTGAGGATATAAAAGGAGGCTTTGAATATATTTATAATGAGCGAGACCAAGTTATTAAAGTATCAAGTCCAGTAGGAAACGTCTGTTATGGCTATGATGAAGTGGGTAATTTGATTTGGACAAAAGATGCTAATGGGAACAAAGTTCATTTAGAATATGATGAAAATTATCATCTTATTAAAGTTATCGATGCTGAAAACGGAATAGCACATTATGAATATAATAATTTTCATGGTTTATCACGGATTATTCTGCCTAATGGGTCATCAAAGAGAATTATTTATAACTCTTTAAATCATCCAATTCAGGAAATTGTTGGAGAATGAAAAATTACTTCTCTTTTTCTTAAAACTTAAAGAATCTGTTTTTTGGGGTATATTCATCTATATTCCCAGCCAAACTCATCGTAATAGATTTGGTTTAAAGAATTTGCAATCCCTTTCTGCACATAAGGAATGATTTCCTTAGGAAAGGCGTCTTTGGGAAAGAAGGCGATTTTTTTACATTTTTCTGGCTCTTGATTAAAAAGCTCTCCTTGCCAACTTGAAGCTAAAAAAAATAACTCAATAAATTCTCTTCCATCTGCCCCTAAGCAATGCATTGTGGATGTAAATCTTAACTGCTCGGAAGCAAGATCGATTCCAATTTCCTCTTTTGCTTCACGAATGGTTGCTTCAATTGCGCTTTCTTTTCCATTGAGGGTTCCGGTAACTAAGGAATACAACCCATCTGCATAACCGGTATTTTGACGAAGAGAAAGCAAAATCCTATCTTCTTTTAACAATATCAAATGAACCGTAACGATTAAATGAGTTATACAATCCATATTCATCTTTTAACCTACACCAATAATATTTATAACTATATCATCTTACATAGCCTTTAAAAAATACGAGTAAAAAATGCTATGCTACACTCTTTAGAGCTAGAGCTTATTCGCTTTATTCAACGATTTAGAAATCCTATACTCGATGAGTTTTTTACATGGTTAGATTTATTTGACAGGCCTATATTTTTTCTTATACTTATCCCTGCTGTGTGGCTTATATATGGCTCTAAAATAGGAGCTAGACTGTTTTATCTTTTGATGTCCAGCGCTTTTATCAATCATGCTTTAAAACGGTTATTTTTATTTCCTAGACCTTTTGATCTAGATCCAAGTGTTGGGATTATCTATGTGGATGGTTATGGGTTTCCAAGTGGTGCTGCTCAAACCGTAATTCTTTTATCTGCTTTATTTTTAAGCTCAGGTAGGAGTAATGGGAGATATTTTTTAGTTTTTAGCTATATTTTTCTGGTTTCTTTTTCTCGTGTTTATTTAGGGCTTCATTTTCCTAGTGATATCTTAGGCGGCTTCCTAGTAGGATTGGCTCTTTGGACATTTTATAAGCATGTCTGTCCTTTATTGGAAAATCTACGACCAGGAGTTCTTTTTCTAATCAGTCAGCTTGTGATTATCCCTCTTTTATTTTACGATGCCTCATACATCTTAATTTATATCTGTAACATAGGGATAGCAACAGGTCTTTTAATAAGTTGTTATTGTAAATTACCTTGGCATCCTCCTAGAGGTTATAAGGAGTGTATTTTAAGAACGGGTATAGGAATGTTTGGAGCTTTTTTCTGCTTTGGACTGGGCAGTATCCTTTCTATCTCCTATTCAAAGATCTCTTTTTTTGTGGGGACTTTTCTGCTGGGATTGTGGATCAGCCTAGGAGCTCCTTTCATTTGTTCTAAAATTTTTCGAACTCCAAGGGAAATAAAAAATGCGTAAAATCATCTATTTTCTGATTTTAATTTGCTTAGTAGCGGGATCTATTTTTTTACTAAAAAAACCTGCTCCTTTATCCCAAACTTATTGTGCTTTCTGTGATCCTGCAGTTTTAGCTAGGCAAGCTTTTTACGAGGATAACCTTGTTCTTGCGCTGTATACACATAAACCGATTTTACCTGGCCATTGTCTAATCATTCCTAAAAGACATGTTGAGAGATTTGAAGGGTTATCTAAAGAAGAAGAACTGCAAATGAGTGAGTTGATTAAAAAGGTAAATCAAGCAGCAATGAAGGTGTTTGGAACCTCTGCTTATCTTCTTCTTCAAAAAAATGGTCGTGAAGTGGGTCAAGCAGTTCCTCATGTGCATTTTCATTATGTTCCGCGTAAAGCAGGGGATAGTTCAAGTTTAAAATTTATCCTAAAAATGTATCTAGCTGATCTTCGAGGGCCTATTAGTTCTGCAGAATTGCAAGAGACGGTAGAAAAAATGAAACAGGCTATGGAGTAATTAAATAAGATATATCGATAAGTTTTTTTGATTAAAATATTTGCTAGAACTATAATGACTTCGTTAACTTTTTTTATTCTCAACTTGAAGAGGTCTTTATGATGGTTAGTTCTTGCAAGATAGCTGCTCAACTGCAAGTCTGTCTTCTTTTGAAAACTCCAAAGCTTGAAGCTACGACGGCATACTATACTGCAATAAATTCTCTTATACCTAACAAAGATCCTATACACTCACGGAAAATAAATATAGTAATCCTACCATCTGATACAGCTCAGGCTGGATTTGCCTTTGTAGGAGACAAAGAGGTAAATGAAATCCAAGATCCTGACTCTCGCCCCATTCGTTTTTGTTCAATAACCAGCGGACTTTTAACCCAATCAATTTCTCTTCCTCCAGGTTTAATTGCCATATTGAGATCGCCTTCTATTGAAAAGACTAAAGAATTTTATGCTAGCTATAAGAAATGCCAAGAAGAACAACATGGTAAGGGTCCTAAGCATTATAGTATTGATTGGGTTGGGCCTTTTACAGAAATCTATCCAGAACGGAAGGTTCCTGTAGGAGCAATGGAATTTATTTATCAGGTACCCGATTTGAGTACTATTCTTGAACAAGTAAAAAAACCCCAATTTAACGTAATTTCCTTAGATAGTTTTCAAATCTTAATAAAAGACCCAGATGGACGCCAAATGAAAATCATAGCGGCTTCTAAATAAAGGGTTGTTAATATGACAAGCATTTCAGCGTGTAATCCAAATGAGCTTCCTTTGGCACTAATTGTTGGAGGAGGGCCAGCAGGACTGGTAATGGCGAACCTATTACAGCTATATCAAAACAGGTTTTGTTTAATTGAACAACGAACCTCTTCTTCAGATTTAAGTAAAGCGACCGGGCTGCATAAAAGCACACTCAAGTTGCTGGATAAATTAAATCTGATAGATAAAATTACCGAGAGATCCATCGAATTAAATGGAAATAATCTGTATGTAGAGGGAAAGCTTACTCAAAAGATTGTTTTTGAACAGGGAAGAGATCTTAATGATAAAAATGTTTCAATGCATCAATCTAGTTTGGAAGAGATTCTTCAAAACAATTTGACAAGTTCAAACAAAGATATGAGATGGGGAAAAAAACTTGTTAGTTTTAAGCAAAGTGAAGATTCAGTTACAGCTATTGTTCAAGATGCGGTGACAGGAGCTATGGACTCGATTTCTGCAAGGTTTTTAGTAGCTGCTGATGGTGCAAAGAGCACTGTTCGAAAAGAAATGGGTATTTCGTTTGAAGGGGTAACCACTCCTGAGATTTCCTTCACTTTTGATGCAAAAGTCATTGCTTCATTTCCTACAAAAAATGAGATGGCTATGTATACCACCAAAGAATTAGATCGTTTGGTTGTTGTTCCTTTGCCAGAAGACCTATACAAATTTTCTGGCAAAGTTTCAGATGCTTGGTTTCATAGAGTCAAGTCTTGTGAGGAGCTTACTGCTATAGTACTAGAAAGATCTGGTATTAAAATTGATCCGCAAACAATTGGAGGGGTCAGCTTTTATCATACAGCATCTAAAATCGCTACGTGCATGAATGATAGAAGGGTTTTTCTCATTGGAGATGCCGCACATGTGTTTTTTCCAGCAGGAGGATATGGATTGAACGCGGCTATTGAAGATGCATTTTCCCTTGCTTGGCGTCTAAACTTAAGCTCTAAAAAAATTTTTAACAGCGTAATATTGGATGATTTTTCTAGAGAAAGACTGGAGAATGCCCTACAAATTCAAGCAGATTCAAATCAAAAAAAGGCAGATTCTGAAAAAATAAACTCTTCTGCAGGAGGCCTTGTTAAAGAAATGCAGATTTATAATCAAGCTGCAAACAATTCTTCCTTTGTAAGAGTTGATACAATTTTTTCTATAAATGATGGGTTAAAAGAAAATTCTCGTTTAGTTCAGCAAAACTTGGGATTTTCTTTATTAGTTAACACGACCTCAAAGAAAAATCTCACTGTTTTAGATCAATTTTCAAGGCAAATAGAAGCAGATTCAGGGCTTACTTTTCGAGTAATTCAACTTACAAATGAAGAAACTTTCTTAATACCTGATGAAACCCTGTGTTTGATTAGACCCGATAATTTTGCAAAAATCTTTCCATTAAATCTGGATAGCCTAGACTATTCTAGCAGTCTTTTATGCTAGCTAAGGTTATGACCTCATGAAATTGGGGCAACAACCTTATTGCCCCATTACAAAATCAGGTTAGCTTCCAGCCATCGCTCTTCTACTTCAAAGGAAAGATCTACCTGATAAAATCAAAAAAGTATATTTTTTTGTTAAAAACGTAAGCTAAGGGTTTTTAATGGATAAAAAAGAAAAAGTTCTTTTAATTGGTTTAGGCACATGGGAGTTATCAGGTAGGTCTTGTGTTTCCACGGTGAAAACGGCTTTAGAATTAGGCTATCGTCATATTGACACAGCGCTGATTTATGAAAATCATCGAGATATTGCAAAAGCTATTCATGGATTTAATCGAGAAGAGTTATTCATTACCTCTAAGTTTTTTCTAGATCAAAAAAGCGCTGAAGAAAGCTGTACTTTGGCTCTACAAGAATTAAATTTGGACTATCTAGATTTATTTCTGATTCACTGGCCAGATCGAGAAAAACCCATGGTAAAAGTTCTAAAAGAGATGGAAAAATTGAAAAAACAGGGCAAGGTTCATCATATTGGAGTGAGTAATTTTACCATACATCATCTGCAAGATGTGATAGATAAGGGTATTAAGATTGATTACAACCAAGTGGAGTTCCATCCTTATCTTTACCAAAAAGAGCTGTGGCAATTTTGCCAAAACCATCAGATCGGCTTAATCGCTTATCGTCCTTTAGGTAAGGGAGAGCTTGTTCAAGAGGAAATATTTAAGAAGATAGGGGATAAGTACCGAAAAACACCCGCACAAATTATCTTGAAATGGCTGATTCAAAAAGAAATAGCAGTGGTGGTTAAAGGTTCTTCTAAACAACACCTACAAGAAAATTTTCATGTGTTTGACTTCTTTTTACATCCTGAAGATATGCAAAAGATTAATGAATTAAATCGGAATCAACGGTTTTGTGAAACCGATTATTCCGATTTTAATTATTAAAAAAATTAGCCCCCGCGAGCTGCATCTTTTTGAGGAGTTGGAAGAGTTGCTTTATGACTGAGTTTAACTTGACCACGATCGTTAATGTCTAAAACTTTAACCTCAATGGTATCGCCTAGTTTCACTACGTCTTCTACATGTTGAACTCTATTACAAGAGAGCTCAGAGATGTGACAGAGGCATTCTTTGCCATAAATTTCTACAAAAGCACCAAAATTAACAATGGATACGACTTTACCTTTATAAGTTTTTCCAATCTCTACATCAGTTGTTAGATTGTGAATCATTTCTTTTGCTCTGTTCATCGATTCGCTATTGGTGGATGCAATGCTAACGCGGCCACTATCATCAATATCGATTTGTGCACCGGTTTCTTCAATAATGGCGCGAATTTGCTTACCTGCTGGTCCAATTAATGTTCCAATTTTTGAAGGTTTAATCATAACCGTTTCAATACGAGGAGCGTAGGAGGAAAGATTTTCTTTAGATTTAGGACATGCCTCAAGCATTTTATGTAAAATGTGAAGTCTTCCTTGCTTAGCCTGAGCTAACGCTGCTTGCATAACCTCGATGGTAATCCCTTCTACTTTAATATCGAGTTGGAAAGCGGTTATTCCTTCCATATCTCCTGCAATTTTAAAATCCATATCGCCTAAAGCATCTTCCACTCCAAGAATATCAGAGAGAATAGCAAACCTTGCTTCTTCTAAGATTAACCCCATAGCAATTCCTGCAATAGGTCTTTTAATCGGCACACCTGCATCCATTAAAGCTAGGCAACATCCACAAACAGATGCCATGGAGGAGGATCCATTGGATTCTGTGATATTTGATTCTAAGCGAATAACGTAAGGGAATACATCTATGGAAGGAATGGTTCTTGCTAATGAGCGCTCTGCTAATTTACCGTGGCCAATTTCTCGTCTTCCAGGTGCTCCTAAGCGTCCTACTTCACCGACTGAAAAAGGAGGGAAAAAGTATTGTAAGTAAAAGCGGTTGGAAAGCTCTCCATCTAAATTCTCAGAGCGTTGAGCCATATTTTCTCCGCCAAGCGTACAAACAGATAAGGATTGAGTTTCTCCTCTTGTAAATAAGGCGCTGCCGTGTGTGCGTGGTAAGAAAGAAGGTTTAATATCAATAGCGCGAACTTGATCTGTTCTTCTACCGTCAGCACGTATGTTTTCATCTAAAATCATTTTACGTAGAAGTTCGGCTTGGATTTTTTTGAAAGCGCTTTTAATCTCCACTTCTGTGTATACAAGATCTTTATCAGAAGTGTATTGGGTGAGCATTTCTGTAAATAGTGCTTTAACAGTAGACTCTCTATCTGATTTTTCTTTAATCCTTAATGCGGTATTTAGATGAATACTTGCTTTCTCACGCATGTCATCGATCAAATCTGTAGATAAGAGCTTTAGCTCTCCAAGGTTTTTGGGTTTGCCTATCTGTGTTTGCCACTTAATTAGAGTTTGGCAGATGATTTTAATAGCAGCATGTCCTTTTTCTATGGCTACTAAAACCTGTTCTTCTGTAAGAAAATCTGCGTATCCTTCAATCATTAAGATAGCATCTTCTGTTCCAGCTAGCATTAAATCTAATTTAGAAGATTTCTGTTCTTCCACAGTGGGATTGACGACAAATTTCCCATCAATCATTCCAACACGTACAGCTCCAATGGGTTTAATTAAAGGAATGTCAGAAATGACAAGCGCTGCTGAAGCCGCGCAAATAGCTAAAGGTTCAGGTGCATTTACTCCATCATAGGATAATACATAAGAGAGGACTTGAACTTCATTAAAATATCCCTTTTCAAACAGGGGCCTTAGAGGTCTATCGATTAATCGACTCATAAGCGTTTCTCTTTCTGTAGGACGTCCTTCACGTTTAATAAAGCCGCCTAAAGTTTTTCCTGAAGAAGAGAATTTTTCCTGATAATCTATACGTAAAGGAAGAAAATCTGTTTCTGCAGAAGGTCTAGCTCCTTGACAAGCAGTGCTTAACAAAACGGTTTCTCCACAAGTTAAAAGAACTGCACCATTTGCTTGGCGAGCTACTATACCTGTTTCAAATGTTATAGTTTTTCCTTCAATAGAGACAGTGATTTTCTGATGATCAAATTGCATGAGATGTTATCTCCTTAAATAGTTTTTAGTTGAGCTATTTTAGTTGGAGGATGAATTGACCATTTCTTAAGAAGAGAACTCTTCCTAAGAGATGGGCACTTCATCGATTCGTCAACTAAAATATTACCCTGAAAAGACAAAAGCTTAAGTAAAACTATAGCAAGAAGAAAGATAAGCAACAAGTCAAATACAGAGCATTTAAGCTGTTAAAAAGAAAAAACCGCTAAGCGAAGAGTCCTAGCGGTTAGGGTATAAGCACTCAAGAATTTGCGATTTAAAATTTTTGACGCAAGTTTAGTCGTTTAACTAAACTTTGGTATCGCTGAGTATCAGTAGAATTGAGATAGTCAAGAAGCTTACGCCTCTGTCCAACAAGCTTCATTAAGGTAAGTCTGGAGACAATATCCTTGGACTCACGCTTAAGATGCTCATTAATTTCTGCAATTCTTTCTGAAAGGATAGCAATTTGTACATCTGCCGATCCAGTATCTTTTTCATGCAATTGAAATTTCTTCGTGATCTCTTCTTTGGTACCTTTATCTAAAGACATTATAAAAAATCTCCCGTAAAGATTGAGAGTTAAAACAAATAGGCAAACTTTAAATTGTAAAGCATAGGCCCCATTATAACGCAAACCTTTAATGAGAGCAACAGAAAAGCCTTTTTAAAAAATTGTTTAGCATTCTTTTAAAGCTGCATATTCTTCTATATGTATCGATTTAATAAATTTTTACGTCTAGAATTTTTATAGAAAAACCTTGATATTTGAGTTTCTTAAATGATTTTAGGTTTTTGTGGAAGACGATATTAAATTTATGAAAAAAGCGCTGATAGAAGCCAAAAAGGCCTATAAAAGAGAAGAAGTACCCGTAGGTGCTGTGCTTGTATTAAATGGTCAGATTATTGCCCGGGGTTACAACCAGACAGAAGGTAGATCAGATCCAACTCAGCATGCGGAAATCATTTGTTTGCAAAAAGCTTCAAAAAAACTCAAAAATTGGCGTCTTTTGCAGGCCACTCTTTATTCTACTTTAGAGCCTTGTTCTATGTGTGCTGGAGCCTTATTACAAGCTCGTGTTGCTCGTCTTGTATGGGGAGCACCTGATAAACGCTGTGGAGCAAATGGAAGCTTTGTAAACCTATTTTCTTTAAAACATCCTTTTCACCAAATTGTGATAACCTCTGGTGTTTTAGAGCAAGAGTGCTCAGAAATTATGATTCATTTTTTTAAACAGAGAAGAGAGGAGAATCATGGAAAGTGTTTTTGATGATTTAATTGGATTTCAAAAAAAAAGATTACTTACCTGCGCGCAAAGAATTATTCCTGGGATTATCGAAGATGATCTGCTGCAACCCAACGATTTTCCCAGTCTTGAGCTGCATCCTCATTTTCGATATGAAGAAGGTGTGCTTGAGGGGTTGTTAACAGCTCGTATGGCCTACTTATCTTTAGCTAAGAGCTCTTAAATTCTTGTTTTTAAATGAAAAAGCGATTAAATTACATGATCAAAACCTATTTTTCTTTTAAGGAGTTATTATGAAAAAGAAAGGACACCCTCTCTATCAGGAAGTCTTATTTGTTGATTCTGCAACTGGATTTTCCTTCGTTTGCGGTAGTACTCTGCAGACAAAGGAAAGACAAGTCTATGAGGGAAAAGAATATCCTGTATATAGAGCGCCTATTACTTCTGCATCTCACCCGTTTTTTACAAAAGACAAAAAATTGGTTGATTCTGAGGGAAGAGTAGGTAAGTTTGTTAACCGATATGCTAAGAAAGTAAAGCCAAAGCAAGTAGAAAATATAGAGATCGATGAGACTAAGGTCAGCAAAAAAGCCAGTCCTAAAAAAACAAAAAAAACGTAAAACTAAAAAGGTCATTAGGTAGCACATGCAAGAGCAGATACGTAAGCTTCTTTTTCGGTTTGAACAAATAGAAGAATTGCTGGCTCAAGCAGATGTGCTCTCTGATCAAAAGCGTTATCAAGAGCTTGCTCAGGAACACTCCTATCTATCAGATGTGAAAGATAAGTGGCTGCTTTGTGAAGAGCTGCAAAGGCAAATAGAAGAAAATCAAAGCTTATTAAAAGAAGAGAAAGATCCTGTTTTTGCAGATTTTATTCGACAAGAAATAGTAGAATTAGAAAAAAAAATCTCTGTTTCTACTTCTGATTTAAATCATTTATTGATTCCTCCTGATCCTCTTGATAGTCGTAATGTTATTTTAGAAATGCGAGCTGGTACAGGAGGTGATGAAGCAGCTATTTTTGTCGGAGACTGTGTTAGAATGTATAAATTATATGCAGATTCTAAAGGTTGGAAGCATGAGCTTTTATCTTGTACTCCTTCCGAGATGGGTGGTTTTAAGGAATATTTTATGGTTCTTTCTGGCCATAATGCATACAGATGTTTGCAGTATGAGGCAGGAACTCATCGTGTTCAGAGAGTTCCTAAAACCGAAGCGCAGGGGCGAGTGCACACATCAGCTGTTACTGTTGCGATTTTAGTTGAGCCGGATGAAAACGAAAAAATTATTTTAGATGAAAAAGATCTTAAAATCGATACCTATCGAGCTTCAGGAGCTGGTGGCCAGCATGTAAATACCACAGATTCGGCTGTGCGCATTACCCATATTCCAACTGGGCTTGTTACCTCTTGTCAAGAAGAGCGTAGCCAGCATAAAAATAAAGATAAAGCAAAACGCCTCTTAGTGGCTAAACTTGCAGAAAGAAAAAAACAGAAAGCAGAATCGGAAATGGCTTCCCTTCGAGCCTCTCAAGTGGGAACAGGAGATCGTTCAGGAAGGATTCGCACATACAATTTTCCTCAAAATCGCGTAACAGATCATCGTATCGATTTAACCCTTTATAAACTTAATTTGATTATGGAAGGAGATCTTGATGAGATTGTTAGCGCTTTAATTGCTTATTTTTACCAGAAAAAACTCGAGAGTGTTGGAAATCAATTTTCATGAGATCTTTAGGTGAAGTTTTGCAAATAGCCACACAATTTTTACAACAAAAAGAAATTGTGCAATCTAGGCGCTCTGCAGAAGACCTTTTAGCTTTTGTATTAAAAAAATCTCGACTAGATCTTTATCTGCAATTTGATTTGCCCCTGGAAGAAAAGGAACTGGAGCATTTTCGCTCCTTGATTAAGCGCTTATCTTTAAAAGAGCCTATAGAATATATTTTAGGTAAGATTGAGTTTTATAACTGTCTTTTTTCTTTGAATCCTTCTGTTTTAATTCCTCGTCCAGAAACAGAAATTTTGTTAGATCATATTTGCCAAAAAATTGAAAAGGAAGAAAAAAAACCGCAAACTGCCTGGGATATTTGTACAGGATCCGGCTGTTTAGGTATTGGTCTAAAAAAAAGATTTTCATTTATAGATGTAACTCTTTCAGATATTTGTCCTGATGCTTTAGATGTAGCTCATTTAAATGCCAAGCAAAACCAAGTAGAAGTAGAGGTTTTATCAGGGGATTTGCTAAAGCCGTTTGAAGGAAAAAAAGCAGACCTTGTCATTTGTAATCCTCCTTACGTTTCTTTATCTGAATATGACGCATTAGATCTTAGCGTAAAAGGGTTTGAGCCAAAACAAGCTCTTGTGGCAGAAGAGGATGGACTGTTGTTTTATCGTCTTTTGAGTCAGCAACTACCCTTATTTTTACATAAAGGGGCGAAAGTTTATTTAGAAATAGGAGCTACGCAAGGGCAACAAATAAAAAAAATATTTGATTGCCCATGTTGGGTACGGGTTTTTATAGAAAAAGACTTGAGTGGTCATGATCGTTTCTTTTTCCTTGAATTTGAATCTTAATCTGCTTATCCTAAAAGGCAGTATTTTTTTGTTGTAATGGTAATAGGACATGTTTGATTCGCTAACCCAAAAGTTTCAAGGGATTGTTGCTTCTCTAAAAGGAAAAAAAACCTTAACAGAAGATAATGTAACCGATGCCGTAAGGCAGGTGAGAATGGCTCTTTTGGATGCAGATGTAAACTATTCTGTTGCAGGGAACTTCGTTAAAAGGATCCAAGAAAAAGCTCTTGGAAAAGACATGCTTAAAGCAGTCTCCGCTAGTGAGCAATTTATTAAGCTTGTACATGATGAGCTTGTTTTGTTTATGGGACAGCAAGAAAATCCCCTTGCATTGCAAGAAAAACTAACAGTTATCATGCTATGTGGGCTCCAAGGTTCTGGCAAAACAACACAATGTGCAAAATTAGCTTATTACCTAAAGAAAAAATACACCAATAAGAAGATTCTTTTAGCTGCCTGTGACCTGCAAAGACCAGCTGCAGTGCAGCAGCTTAAAAAACTTGCAACTGCAATAGAAATACCGGTTGTTGCTTTACATCAAGAAATAGATCCTATTAAAGTAGCAAAAGCTGCAAAAGAAAAAGCTATTTCAGAAGGATTTGATGTTCTAATCATTGATACAGCGGGAAGATTGCATATCGATGAAGAATTAATGCAGCAGCTTATAGAAATTAAGCAAGTTGTTAAACCACAGGAAATACTTTTTGTAGCAAGTGCAGCTACTGGACAAGATGCTGTGAAAACAGCTCTGGAGTTTGATAAGCACGTACAGATTACTGGAACCATCTTAACTATGTTAGATGGTAGTTCGCGGGCAGGAGCTGCTATTTCCATTCAAGAGGTAACAAAAAAGCCTTTAAAATTTGAAGGGGTTGGAGAAAAAGTTAGCGATTTACAGCTCTTTAATCCTCATTCTATGGCAGACCGAATCTTAGGAATGGGAGATGTAATTAATTTTGTACGTAGAGCCGAAGAGGTCACAACCAAAGAAGAAGCAGAAGCTCTAGAAAAAAAGATGTTAAAAGGATCTTTTACCTATGCTGATCTTTTAAAGCAAATGAAGCTGATCAATAGTATGGGTCCTCTTAAGAGCTTATTAAAAATGTTTCCAGGTGGGGCAGATCTTGCGAATATGGATTTTGATGAAAAAGAGTTTGTTCGTCGATCTGCGATTATTTCTTCTATGACAGAAAAAGAACGTTTGGAAAAAGTAGAATTAGTGCCTAGTCGCAGAAGAAGAATTGCGGATGGGAGTGGAAATTCTATCGATGAAGTGAACCGCATGATTAAAGAACATAAAAGATTAAAGCAGATCTTTAAAGGCATGCCAAGTTTACAACAAAAAATGGCAAAAAATAAAATCCCATCTCCTTTTAAAGGGTGGAAGTTTTAAAGAATAAAAAGGAATCTTATGGCATTAAAAATTCGTTTTAGACAACAAGGATCTGCAAATAGGCGAACATTTCGTCTAGTGTTAGCAGACGGAAGAGAAAGACGCGATGGCAAATATATTGAGAAATTTGGTTGGTATGATCCTTCCAAAGCAACAAATGACTGCCTATTAGATGAGACAAGAATTAAGTATTGGATCGATCAGGGAGCACAGTTTACCCCTGATGCGGAAGCTTTAGTTGCGCGTGCTCTTCCTGAATTAATGCGGGAAATTCGTTTGAAAGAACAAAACCGTCTTGTTAAACAAGCTAAGAAAAGAAGAGCTAGAAAAAAACAACCTGTACCAACTGCTTAAAATTTTCCTAATATGCAGATTGATATTCTCTCTCTTTTTCCTGAGTATTTTGAAGGACCTTTTAAAGTAAGTATTTTGAAAAAAGCTCAGGAAAAAGGGCTTGTAAATATCAGCCTTATAAATATTCGCGATTTTGGTGAAGGTAGGTGGAAAAAAGTAGATGATCGTCCTTATGGTGGTGGCCCTGGAATGGTTTTAATGCCAGGTCCTGTAACTAAGGCGGTTCGCAGTGTAAAAAAAGAAAACACGCATGTGATTTACCTCTCTCCTCAAGGGAAGTTATTAGATGTAAAAACCTGTCAAAGGTTAGCTGCGTATCCTCACTTAGTTTGTATCTGTGGACATTATGAAGGTATTGATCAGAGAGTGATTGAAACGCAAGTAGATGAAGAAATTAGCATTGGAAATTATATTCTTACCAATGGCTGCTTAGCATCTATTGTTCTTGTAGATGCAGTTGCACGATTTATCCCTGGTGTTTTAGGAAATGAAGACTCTTTGTTAGATGAATCATTCCAAGAAGATGGAGTTTGCGAAGGGCCATGCTATACAAGACCTGAGGTGTTTGAAGGAAAATGTGTGCCTAAAGTTCTTTTGAGTGGTAACCACGCTGAAGCTCGAAAATGGAAGGAAAAGGTAAGAAAGAAACAAGGTGCTCTAGGCGGATTAAGTAATAATTATTTAGTTGAAAAGGAAATACAATGATTCAAGATATGTTAATACAGTCAATTGATGAAGATCAGCTAAAAACAGATCTTCCTGTGTTTTGTGTAGGTGATACAGTTCGTGTGCACCAGCGTATTATAGAAGGAGAGAAAGAAAGAGTTCAGGTATTTGAAGGAATTGTAATAGCCCGTAAAGGAGCAGGTATTTCAGAAACGTTTACTCTTTATCGATATTCTTCAAGTGGAATTGAAAGAGTATTTCTCTTGCATAGTCCGCGAATCAATAAAATTGAAGTGATGAAAAAAGGTAGCGTGCGTAGAGCGAAGTTATATAATTTCCGCGGCAAATCGGGCAAGGCAATAAAAGTAAAAGAACGCATATATAAAGCTCCAGTTAAAAGCTAAAGGTTTCCCTTTATGCTTCTTCAAAGCGAATATAACCGACTTGAGAGAATGACAGAGTATGAGCGTGCTTTGTATAAACAAGGGTACGCTCGGCTAGCAGGGATTGATGAAGCAGGAAGAGGTCCTCTAGCAGGGCCCGTTGTAGCTGCTGCTTGTGTTTTACCCAAAGATATTCTTGTTTGCGGAGTCAATGATAGCAAAAAGCTAACAGCTGCTGAGAGATCTGCTATTTTTGCAGCACTTATCAAACTCGATGGTATTGATTATGCAATGGGAATAGTTTCAGCAAAGATCATTGATCGTATAAATATTCTGCAGGCTACATTTGAAGCAATGAGAATTGCACTAGCTGGTTTAAAAGCTTCCGCTGATTATCTTTTAGTTGATGGGAATCAGTTTATACCCAAAGTTTTAATACCCGGTAAAGCTATTATTAAAGGGGATGCTAGCTCGCAGTCCATTGCAGCAGCCTCTATTTTAGCAAAAAAAACGCGAGATGACCTAATGCAAGACTATCATAAGCAATGGCCTGAATATGGGTTCTCGCAGCATAAAGGGTATCCAACAAAAAAACACTTAGAAGCGCTTAAACATTTTGGGCCTTGTCCTATTCATCGTTTAAGCTTTGCTCCGCTAAAAGTCCAAACATAGTTGCTTTCTATCAAAGAATTTTACATAATAGCGTTCCATGATTAAGAGTATGACGGCTTATAGCCGATGCAGCAAAACCACCTCTGATGGGCGCTATACATTAGAGCTTCATTCAGTTAATCGCAAAATCATTGATTTTGCCATATACTTGCCTAAAGATCTTTTGCAATTTGATGTAGATTTACGTAAATGGTTAGCTCAAGAGTTAGAGCGTGGACAAATCACTGTACGTCTTTTAGTGCAACAAGATAGTATAAATTCAGATAGTAATTATATTTTGCAATTAAAGAAATCTAAGGGAAAATGGGAGAATATTTCTCATGAATTAGGATACGACCCAGATAAAGCCATTGATTTTTCTTTTATGGTTTCTCACTTTTCTCCACCCATTTGCTTTAATCAAGCAGAAGAAGAAAAGATTAAAGCATTTTTATTTGAACTAATGCAAGAGGGTTTAAAGCAGCTATTAAAAATGAAGTGCGAAGAAGGTAAAGCCATTGAGGTTGACCTACAAAATCGACTTAAGAGCATAGAAGAGGCTTTGCAAAAAATCCATCAAAAAAAAGAGCTACCTATAGAGAGATACCGTAAGAGAATTTTGAGGGTTTTGGAAACCCATCAGGCAAATTCTCCTGATTTAATGGAAAAAGCTGCTAGAGAAGTAGCTATTTTTGCTGAAAAAATGGATATTGCAGAAGAGCTTATGCGTTTGCATACCCATATTATTCATTTTCGTAACTATTTAGTCTCTTCAGAAAAAGCAGTTGGTAAGATACTAGAATTTTTGATACAGGAAATGCAAAGAGAGATCAATACTTTAGGTAGTAAAGCAAGCGATAGTGAAATCATACCTTTAGTAATTTATATAAAAAGCGAGTTAGAAAAAATGAAAGAACAAATTCAAAATATTGAATAACATGTCACAGTCTGTGTTATCAAATTTTTTAACTGGGTTTGTATTTGTTTTAAGTGCTCCAGCTGGAACAGGAAAGACTACTCTTGTACGGATGCTATCTAAGGAGTTTGACTCTATCGTAGAAAGTATTTCTTATACAACGCGTCCTCCTCGCTCTAGTGAGATAGATGGAAAGGATTATTTTTTTATTTCTGAAAAAGAATTTGAATCCAAAATAAAAGAGGGAGATTTCCTTGAATATGCAAAAGTCTTCGGGTATAATTACGGCACTTCCTGTGAATATGTAAATTCTCAGCAAAAAAGAGGCAAACACGTCTTCTTAGTGATTGACACACAAGGGGCAATGCAGCTAAAAGAAAAGAACTTTGCTGCCATTTACATTTTCTTAAGTCCTCCTTCACTTGAAGTACTGGAATCTAGACTCTTAAAGCGTAAGACAGAAAATAAAAAAACTCTGGCTCGAAGGTTGTCCTGGGCAGAGCAAGAATTAAAAAAAATTAGTTATTATGACTACCATATTGTAAATGATTCCTTGAAGCATGCTTATGCTGTTTTACGCAGTATTATCATCGCAGAGGAGCATCGTGTACGCTAACTTTCAACTTAAGGTTTTTTATGCCACCGCTGTCTAAACATCCTCTTACAAATGAGTATTTACGAGGATTATTTAAAAGTAATTTTGAATTAGCTAATCAAGTCATTGAATTAGCTCGTTTTTATATCCGTTCTGGTAGAGAAGTAAATTTAACAAAGCTACTTGATGAAATTAAACGTAATCCTCAAAAGGATTATATTGAAGTACTAAGACAACTGGATTCTGAAGAATAATTACCATTTCATGTCTCAAAAAATTTTAATTACATCGGCGCTTCCCTATGCAAATGGACCTTTGCATTTTGGCCATATTGCAGGAGCATACCTTCCTGCTGATTGCTATGCCAGGTTTATGCGCCTTTGTGGTCATGATGTTCTCTATGTTTGTGGATCAGATGAGTATGGGATTGCAATCACTTTAAGTGCAGAGCTAGCTAAACATAGCCCTCAAGAACATGTAGATTTATTTCATGAAATCAATCAGCGTTTGTTTGCTCAATTAAACTTTTCTTTTGATCATTATTCCCGTACGACTTGGCCAAAACATAAAGAAACCACGCAGCAATTTTTCTTGGATTTATTACATAATGGCTATATTGAAGAGAGAACAACAAATCAGCTTTATTCAGAAAAAGAGGGCAAATTTCTAGCAGATCGCTACGTAATGGGGACTTGTCCTAAATGTCAGTTTTCTCAAGCAAGAGGAGATGAGTGTCAACGATGTGGTGCAAATTATGAAGCAACAGATCTTATACAGCCGGTTTCTAAGATTTCTGGCTTGCCTCTTGTATTAAAACCTACTACTCATTGGTTTTTGCGGTTTGATCTTTTTAAACAAAAATTATCTGACTGGCTCATTTCCAAGAATTGGAAACCTAATGTTTTGCATTTTGCAAGTTCTTATGCAGAAGATTTAAAGATGCGCTCTATTACTCGTGATATGGATTGGGGAGTGCCTGTCCCTTTACCTAATGCTCAAGGGAAAGTGTTCTATGTCTGGTTTGATGCTCCTATTGGCTATATTTCAGCTACCAAAGAATGGGCAGAGAATCAAGGAGAACCCGAAAAATGGAAAAAATATTGGTTTGATCCTACAACAAAGCTTGTGCAATTTATTGGCAAAGATAATATCCCTTTTCACGCTTTATTTTTTCCTGCAATGATTATGGGACAAAATCAACCTTATAAACTTGTTGATGAGCTTCCTGCCAATGAGTTTTATAATTTGGAAGGAAAACAATTTAGTAAGTCAGATGGTTGGTATATTGACCTGGAGTCTTTTTTTTCCTCTTTTTCAGCAGATCAGATTCGTTATACAATTGCTGCAAATGCACCAGAAACCCAAGATAGCGAGTTTACTTGGAAAGATTTTCAAATGCGCTGCAATGTAGAGCTTTTGGGTAAATATGGAAATCTAGTAAATAGAGTGCTTGTATTTACTAAAGAGAAACTTTCTGCTAAAGTTCCTCCTAGATTAGAGCTGGCGGAAGAAGACCAATTGTTTTTGGATAGGATCAAAAACATAGTCAGCCAAACAGAAACAGCTTATGCCTCTTTTCATTTAAGAAAAGCCTCACAACTTATCATGGAATTAGCACAAGCGGGTAATGTGTACTTTGATTTGAAAAAACCTTGGATTTTAGCTCGCAGTCAATCTACTTTTTCACAAATGCAAACAACTGTTTCCTGTTGTCTTGAGTGTCTTAAAGCCTTAGCGCTCATTTCTTGCCCTATTGTTCCCCAAAGCGCACAAAAGATTTTCTCGATGCTTGGATTTAAAGATTCCTTGGAAAAAGCCAATTGGTATCAGGTTTTAGAATCAACCATTGCTGTAGGTACAGCTTTGCCCGATCCTAAGATTTTATTTAGTAAAGTAGAGGATGAAACTATTGTGGAACAACAGAAAAAACTTTCTCATGCTCTAGAAAAACCCCAGAATATAGAGATTTCTATTGATGATGTGCGCAAATTAGATTTACGAGTAGCGCAGATCATAGCCGTAGAAAGGGTTCCTAAAAGTAAAAAACTGTTAAAGCTTTCCTTAGATTTAGGAACTGAAAAAAGACAAATTGTTTCTGGAATTGGTGAAAAAATAACAGATTTAACCTCTTTAATTGGTAAAAAAATAGTGATCATTGCCAATCTAAAGCCCACTAAAATCATGGGGATTGAAAGCCAAGGTATGTTATTTGCTGCGGATGCAGAACAAGGGCCTGAGCCTTTAGAAGTATCTTTAGCTGCTATTGGTGCAAAAATTAGCTAGTTTATAGCGTATTAGCATAAGGTGGCGTTTTAAAAAAATTGACTAAAAAATGTTTAGATGCCAACCTTTTCTTCCATAAGAAAATGGAACCTCAGGAGGTTGTATATGTTAAACCCAATAAAAGCATTTAACTATGTGAATTCTACTATCCAAAGTGTTACAGGGTATTCTTTTTCTCCTTCTAATTTGCATAAAAACATCAACAAAATAGCTCTTCCAGCTATTGCTTTAGTAACTGGAATGTACGTTGTGAGTGCAGAAGACCTTTCTAAAAGCTCTCTTGCAGGATGTTGTTGTAGTTATGACGATTGTATATCTTTTTGTGCAGAAGGTTGCCTTAAATATAATGAGAATTTTTTTCATGAACTTGGCAAATGCGTGCGAATTTGCGTAACACATTTTCCTTGAAAATTATCTAGCTTTAAGTTTGCACAAACTTTTGGATAGCCTGTTTTAACCCTGTGTGGCGTTTTAGGACATTTTCATTTTTTACAGCAATGGCCAACGCTTTTTTTGTACCTACGAAAATCACCCGTTTCCTACCACGCGTAAGGCCTGTATATAATAAATTGCGATAAAGCATCTTAAAATGAGATGTGTGTACAGGAATAATTACACAAGGGCATTCACTACCTTGATATTTGTGAATAGATACTGCATAAGCTAAAATTAGCTCATCGATTTCTGTAAAGTCGTAAGAGATGACCTTCAAATCAAAGACCACTTTAAGCGTTTGTTCCGTAAGATCCATTTCTGTAATTTTCCCCACATCTCCATTATAAACCTCTTTTTCGTAATTATTACGGATTTGCATGACTTTATCTCCTACTTGAAAGGAGCGTCCCATACGATGTAGCGCTGTAGGAGAGGGGTTGAGTTTTTGTTGTAGAACAACGTTTAGATTTTCACTGCCAATCAGGCCTCTTTTCATAGGGGATAATACTTGAATATCATCAAAACGATGAAAGCGATATACTTTGGGTAATTGGTTTACAATCAGATTTACAATAGTATCAATGACCTCTTGCGGCTCTTCTTTTTCTATAAATTGAAAATCGCTGCGTGGATGATAGGAAATATCAGGAAATTGTCCTTGATTGATCCTATGTGCGTTAGTGACAATTAAAGAGCCTTCTGCTTGACGAAAGATCTTTTTTAATTCTGTTACAGAGATCCTTTCTGAAGCAATCAGGTCTTTAAGTACATTTCCTGGACCAACACTGGGTAATTGATCGATATCTCCAATAAGAATGACTCTTGCATCATCAGGAACAGCTTTGAGCAAGTTATACATGAGTTGAGTATCTATCATGCTTGCTTCATCAATAATCAGTAAATCACAGCAAATAGGGTTTTCTTTGTTGCGTTTGAACTTTCCTATTTTAAAATCCATTTCCAGAAGACTATGAATAGTAGATGCTTTTTTCCCAGTAATTTCACTCATTCTCTTAGCAGCTCTTCCTGTAGGAGCTGCTAAAATAATCTGATTTGCAATCCTCTCAGTGATTGTTAGTATCGCTTTAGTAATGGTGCTTTTTCCTGTTCCTGGGCCACCTGTTATGATAAGAGCTTTTGCTTTAAGTCCACAAGCTACCGCTGTTAATTGTTCTTCTGCTAAATCGATTAAGAGTTTTTGCTGGACCCAGGTTAGGGCTTTATCTAACTGTACTTCACGTATTCGACAAGGATGCTGCGTTAAACGCATCATTTCTCGAGCAATTCCTATTTCCATTAAAAAAAGGGGCTTTATCCATATCATCTGTTCTTCTTTAACAATTTCTTCTAATTGGATGAGCGAAGAAATGCCTTCTGTAATCAGATCTTTAGAAACCTCTAACTTTTCTTCTACTTTAGGAGCTAAGTCCTGGATGGGGTAGCATACATGTCCCTCTTGACTTAGCTCCCATAGAGTATGTTCGATCCCTGCACAAATTCTCTCTTTAGCATCCTTTGCAATTCCTAATCCTTGCGCGATTAAATCTGCTGTTTTAAAGCCAACACCGTGAATATCTTTAGCTAAACGAAAGGGATTAGAGCGTACTTTTTCAATACTTTGAGCGCCATACATTCTAAAAATCTTTTGTGCAAAAGAAGGGCTAACATTGTGGCCCCTTAGAAAAATCATCACATCTCTAATAGCTTGTTGTTCATGCCAACAAGTTTTAATTTTTTCGACTCTTTTCTCACCAATGCCGGCTACTTCTAATAAACGATCAGGCTTTTGATCAATCACATCTAGTGTATTTAGCCCAAAGAGTTTGACTATGCGTTCTGCATAAACAGGACCAATTCCTTTAATCATTCCTGATTCTAAATACTTTTGAATTCCTAGTAAATCTGAAGGGGCTTGTGATTCAAAAGCTTTTACTTCAAATTGTTGTCCATGTTCAGGATGAATACGCCAAATACCTTTGCAGCGAAGGGTTTCCCCTGGCTGGACAGAGGGCATGATCCCTACAATGCAAGTCAATTCTTTTTTTTTAGGTTCCTTCAAGCGAGCTACAGTGAACCCTTTTTCTTCTTCTGCAAAAACAATTGTATCGATAAAGCCGTAGATCTCTTCCATGGTCACTCCTAAAAAGATTAAGTTTACATTTTTTTATCAGAAACGCAAAGCTATTATTGCTCTAAAATACAACTCTTTATAGAATGGTCCTTCTGTTCCGGGTTAGCTCAGCGGTAGAGCAGTAGACTGTTAATCTATTGGTCGCAAGTTCGAATCTTGCACCCGGAGATCTCTTTTATAGCTAAAAAAATGCTTTAAGTCTTCTATTATGGGTGGTTACAGAATACTTTAAGATATAATAAAAAACTGAAAAAGCCATTAATAGCTATTCTAGGTCAGCCTCTATTATTTTTTAAGTTTAAAACCAGGGAAATAAGACGGAAGCCAAATTTTTCCGTGTTAGGTTTTTATCCATGCTTTTAATTTGAAAGATCGTCTCATTCTAGCGGTTTCACTAGACCTTATAGAAAGTTAGATGAATTAAAACGCCATAGTACTTATTAATAAAAATCATTTACTAGCTAAGTCTCAAACTCAAACCCATTGCAACACATAAAGAAACAAGCGTATGCCATTTAGGGTTGCCGGTTCCTGAAAGAGTTTTATAGAGACTTTCACGGCCGACATGAGCTTTTTTAGCTAAAGCACCAATACCGCCCTGCGCTTCTGCAACATTGCGTAGAGCAATGAGAAAAAGATGTTGAGATTCTTCATCACCTTTAAGACTTTCTTCTAAAGCAGCGTTAAGATAAGCTACTGCCTCATCATGATCTCTTAACTCTTCAATTAAAAAATCTTGATATTTTCTACTTCTTGCCACGGTTTTCTCCTCTTGTTTGATAATCTTTTAAATACTCCTTTGCTTTAGAAATATCTCTTATTTGAGAGCTTTTATCTCCGCCGCAAAGCAGGAGAACAGCTATATTCCCAATCTTGCTGTAATAGATTCTTATTCCAGGTCCATAGTGAATTTTGAGCTCACAAATACCATCAGAAATTGTTTTGCAGTCCCCAAAGTTACCCATTTTAAGACGATCAAGTCGCATCCGAATCTTAGCTCTGGTATGAACTTCTTTTAACCCTTTCACCCATAGTTCAAATGGACGCTTTTCGTTGTCTGTTTCATAGATTTCAATCTCAATTTCCATAACCTTTATTGTATCTTTTTGGATACATTATTTTCAATGATTTTTTATAAATCCCACATTGAGCAGGTTGCAATATTAAGTATATGATTTATTATTTTCTTCCAAAAAATTTAGTTAATTCATCAAGTTAATTCAAAGTTCATAGTACTTTTTATGTTAAAAATGCCTATTTCAGATCATTTTAGAAAAATATCCGCAATTATTGCACAAACTGCTCAATCTGGGATAAATATCTAATAATTAGGAGATTGCAATATAAAAAAAATCTCTACTGCCTTGCTACGCTTGCTATAGGGTAGCACAAAGCCAACAGTTATTTTAATTTTTATAGATTAACCACTGCAGCTTATAAAGACTTTCTCTATCTTCTATAGACAAGGCTGCATTTTCTTTTTGAAGAAAGGACAATACGCTGTCAAGCTCTAATTGAGGTAATTTTTGTTTGTAAAAAGACCAGGCTATTTTACCGCAAGAGGATATATAATCTTTTTGCAAGGAAGTGATATTGGTCTCATTTGGGCAATGAAGTGTTGCAAGATCTACTGGAATGAGGCAGGGATAAAAAACTGTATCTGTTGCTTCACACTCAACTAGCTCTACTTGTATAGAAAGAGCTTTTCCTTTGCCAAAATCAGAAAAAACTCCATAAGCAAATTCAGGATGGATATAAATTTCTCTTAACTCATTAAGGCGCATTCCTAGCATTGCATAGGCCATCCCAGGAACTAACTCAGATAATGCGCATGAGATGGGCCCGGAAAGAACATAATTTCCAGCAAGAAAGTTATCTTCCATATCTTTTACCGTAAAGTTAATTTTAACCTTGTTAATTTTTTTGTCTTCAATACCTCTTTCGCTACCATTTTTGAGAGTTTTATAACAAATTTTATTGTTAATTAGAGAGATGCTGTCTTTTTCTTCCTGTTTTTTTTGAAGATACTGCTGAGATGTTTCTAAATTTCTTGCGATCCCTGGATCTAAAAGTTGCGTTGTATATGCGAGGTAGGCTTGGACTGCAGATTTTTTTTGATAGTTATTTGCTCTTTCTTGCTCTGCTGTTTTGACGCCTTCAATAAAGGATGAAAACAGATTTTTTTCAGGAACCATTTCTTTAAGGGATAGCGCTATTAAAAAGGGGAGCTTTTCCTGTTCTTTTTTGGTTAAATGCTGCATGACATTGTTTAAATTTCTGTTTCTATCACTAAAGAGCGCAAAAATAGGGTCTTTGTATAAGAAGATGCATCCTGATGCAACTATTAAAAAGAGAATTTTTTGAATCATTGTTTTAGCCTTTTAAGAATCTTTTCAACAAAGTTTTTTTGAGCTTGTAAATTGATTACTGTTTTTTCCGATTCTTTATAGGCAGCTAAAAGCTTTTTTGACTCTTCAGATTTCAAATGAAAGCTGAAAGGAATTTTAGGAATAATTTCATCTTCGTTTTCTGGTTCATAAAAGGAAAAATCACTGAGTTCCTCTAATAGATCTTGTCCGGTGCCTCCTTGACTAGCTACATAATGAATGATATGTTCCTTTAGCTCATCTGGTGTTATTGGTTCGCTAATGGATTGGAAGGGGGGATTTATTTTAGAAGATCCAAGAGCTTTTTTTCGAAGGGTATTTCCTCTCTCGTAAGTCAATGAATTTTCTACTCCATATCCAAAAAGAATACCCTGAAGTGCTTCATGACATTTAAGCAAAGAGGGAAACCCCGTAGACAAGATGCTATCTAACAAGTTTTGTTCGTTTACTTGTGCCCCAAGTTTATATTGAAATAGAGGTAAGTTATTTCTAACAATGTCTTTAAATGCTTTTTTATTGATGAGAATAAATTCCTGAAAAGGCTTGGTTTCATTACTAGTAAAAAAAACAAGAAGGTAATTTTTACCTTGGATATTTAATTGTTTCCAAGTATTGAGTCCTTGGGTAAAAAGCACTGCATCTCTGTGTTCTGCAGTGCCAGGGATTGTGTTTTCAATGGATTTAAAAGCACAGTAAAAAAGAGGTCTTTCTCCATATAGCACATACCCCGCCGTTGTGTTCTCAAAAAGATGTTTAAAGAAACTTTCTAAGTACTGATTTTCAAGTTCTGTTAATTCTTTGGCTTTGGGATGCCAAGCACATCCCAGAGCTAAGCCAAGAAAAAGAAAAATATAGCATCTGTATATGGCAGTTGAATTTTTTTTTGTTTTAATCATAACATGTACAGTTCATAGGGCATAATAATACACCACAGCCACCACATATTTTACACCAACGATTATGGAGCCCACAAGGGCCTCTTGTAAGCTGTTTAACGTAGAGTCCTTGATCATCAAAGCCAACACTTTTTGCTAAAAGAAAGATTTTTTCTCCTGATAACCAAACCAGTATGGCTTGCTCGGTTATTTCGATCTGTTCTGGGCTTACATAAATTTTCTCTTCTTTTTGATTGCAATACGCAGTATTAGAGACGATGGAAAATATTAATAAACATAAAAAGTAGCTAAAGATTTTTCCTAATTTATTCATAAATCTCTCTTTTTATTGTGATTTTTTTCAGCTTTCAGGCTGGCGACAGTATCTTTTATTGAAAGATAAAGAAACAAGTTTATTTTTTAATTTATGTGATCAAAGAGGTATCAATGATTCGGAACTATCTATGCAGGCATAATGTACCTAAAGAGGTAATTATAAAGCGTTATTATACAGGATTAAAGAACCTTTTAACGCATTACTTACCCCTTGTTGATAATGGTCAGTATTATGGACAACTCTTCTGAAAGAGCCTCTAAAAGGCTTATTGCAAAGAAATCTGCAGATGGCTCTATAGATATTTATAACAAGGTTATCTGGGAAAAATTACAAAAGGTTGCCAATGAGCGATGCATTAAATAAAATCATTTTAGAAGCTCATAAACGCAGTTTTCAAAGAGCTTTTGAAACCGCAGTTCGTACAGGAACCTCTCTTATATTTACTCAAGATGACAAAATTGTGGAAGTGAAGCCGCCCTATCGATATGAGCTTGTTCGAATTAAAAAGACTAAAAAAAATAAGAAAAAGTAGCGAATCTTTTTCTATACGAGCCAACTTTCTACTTTTAATCTTCTTATCTCATCTCAAGTGGTGTTCTGGTAAAAGATCTATTAAATAATACTTTATTTTTTCTCTAAAATTAGATTAGAGTTTAAACAAATGTGTAATGTTTTTTGATCACTTACAAACACTTGAGGTACTATGGCTCAGTTAATTACAGTTGAAGAAGCAAATTTACAGAAAATAGATTATAATCAAAGGTATTGTGAAGAACTAGAAAAAGGAAATATTCTTTTTTTTCCGAAGTGTCCCTTTGACTTTCCTCAAGAAGAGCTGGATTTTTTACTTTCACAAAAGCAGACAGGTGCAGCTAATCGCAAAAACATTGCTTACAAACCGCAATCTAATAAAATCACCAATGTTGTTGCTTTGTCAGAAGAACAAAGAGTAAAGATGTTAGATATCATGCAAAGCTACTCTCAAAAAACAATGGGTTTGTTAACCCATCTTTTGGCTTCTTATGCGGATAAATGGAAATTGGATTATGCGAGCTTTCGACCTTTTCAGGAAAAAGGCAGACAATTAAGAACAAGAGCGCGTAACGATCTTTTGCATGTGGATTCTTTTCCTTCTCGTCCTGTACATGGAGATCGTATTTTACGATTTTTTACCAATATTAATCCTTTGGAAAAGCGACAGTGGATTACTTCCGATCCTTTTGAAACTTTAGCAGGACTTTTTGGGGGAACAAATAAGTTACCTTTTCCTCAAGGGGTTCATGAGACTTTTTCAGGACGCTTAATCCGAGCTTTTAAAAAAAGCGCTTATAGATTAGGTCTGCCGATTACCTTGCGCTCTCCTTATGATTCTTTTATGTTGAATATGCATAACTTCTTAAAAGAGAACCAGGAGTTTCAAGAAAATTGCCCAAAAGATTATTGGGAATTTCCTCCGCATTCTTGTTGGGCTGTATTTACCGATCAGGTTTCACATGCAGCAATATCAGGACAATATGCATTAGAGCAAACTGTGATTGTTCCCAGATTAGCCCTTGTTATGCCAGAAGCTGCTCCTGTCTCTATTTTGGAAAAAATGACAAAGAGCTCCATGGTAGACTCTTTATTTTTAGCTCATTGATCTAATTTTTCTATTAAAAGATCTAAAAAAAGCGCTATTTCTTTTTTTATATCGCTTAGAGGGCCTTTGTAGTGGTTGCAAAAAATAGAAAATGCATATTGTTTTTTAGATCCAAGGGTTAGGTAACCTGCCAAATTGTAGGTATTACTCATGCTCCCTGTTTTTGCTCGTAAATGAGCATGTGGGATTTTTGGGAAAAATCGAAGTGTTCCTGCTTGGCTTGGCTCAGGTAGAGAGGTATATATAGAAAGATAAGCATCAGAGCTTTTAATATGGGATAAAAGAGTTACCATTCCTTTAGGAGTTAGTAAATTGGTTCGGGAAAGTCCTGCTCCATCATGGATTTGGGAGGGGATATGTAGGCTTTTCAAAAAATTTTCTATATATCTTGTCCCTTGTTTGCTATTACCTTGACCAATTGCTTTCAAAAGATGTTCTGCATAAAGATTAATACTAAATTGATTCATGGATTGCAGTAGTTCTTTTAAAGAAACAGACTTGTAGCGAGTAATCACTGTTTGCTGTGGGATGCTTGTGTTTTTTTCTCTAATAAGCTTAATGCCTTTTGTTGGTTTTAGTTGTTTACTCAAGATTAAGCCACAAAGCAAAGCGGGATCAGGAATAGCAGCTTTTATGGTAAAGTTATTTTGATCTATGGGAATGGTTCCTCGATAAAATTGGATAGGGGAGTATTCAGATCCAAAGACACATACCTGATCACCAGAGCCGGCTGGGCCTGTAGTTACTTCATTATAGAAAGTTAAATCAGGAATAGAAGGATCTATTTTTATGACAGTCGTAGGATCGTTTTCTTTTTTACCTGGTTGGAAGGTAACATAATAGGTGTTTTGATTTAAGGTAAGTCCTGAAGCGCCAGCTCCATAGTAATTGCCCAAGTCTTCAAAACTCCAAGATCTAGAAGCTAATGCTGTTTCAAAGCAGCTTGTATCGATAAAAAGGGTTCCATTGATCTTAGTAATAAGAGATTTAAGATCTGCTTCCCATTGTAGTAAGTTTGTTAAGGAAACAGTAGGATCTCCTCCCCCTCGAATCCACAAGTTTCCTTCTAAAGTTTTTTCCTTATCGATATGGCCTTCATACTCTAGACTAGTTGTAAATTGATAGTTTTCTCCTAAAAGAGCAACTGCAACTGTGCTAATGGGAATTTTCATTAAAGAGGCAGGTATGAAAAATTGCTCAGCATTTCTTTGATAAATGGTTTTTTGCGTGTTAAGGTCTAATACATAAATTCCGATATGTGCTCTTTGGAATTCTTCCCTTTGACAGAAGCAATCAGAGAGCTCTTTTGCTGAGAGGTTTTTTGCTAAAAAAATTAGGAAAAAAATAAAATATTTATACATAGATTTTAAACATTTAAGGTTCTTAAGAATACGATCAACTTTTAATCTTTTTGCTGCTATTGTTTTTTACATATTACTCATGAAAACTCTTAAAAAAGGAGATACATGGATATAAAAAATTTTATTGAATATTTTACTTTATTTATAGTTTTTCCAGCCATAGTTTGTTCTGGTACGTATCTTACTCTAAAATTACGGTTTATCCAAATCTTTCAACTGAAAAAAAGCTTTCTTTGCGTCACTAAAAAAAGTACAGGGCAGGAAGGTAATATTAGTCATTTTGGCGCTATATCTTCTGTTTTAGCAGGGAATTTTGGGACAGGAAATATATCAGGGATGGCAGTAGCTATAGCTACTGGAGGCCCAGGTGCTTTGGTGTGGATGTGGGTAATGGCCTTTTTTGGAGCAGCCATTCAATATGTAAGTTGTGTTTTAAGCGTTTCTTTTCGCCAAAAAACAGAAAAAAATGAGTATGTAGGCGGTCCTATGTATTACCTAAGAGATGGTTTAGGTTATAAAATGCTAGCTATTTTGTTTGCTGTTTTTACTCTTTTTGGCTCTATTACAGTAGGAAATTTTGCACAGATTAATTCTGTTGTTCTTCCTTTAGAAAAAATGGGATTTAATCCTTTATATTGTAGTATAGCTCTTGCAGCAGTAGTAGGTATAGTAATTTTAGGGGGTATTCAAAGAATTGCAAACTTTGCTTCCTACATAGTTCCTTTTAAAGCACTCATTTATTTAGGCACCGCTTTTGTCATTATCGCTTTGCAATACGATAAAGTCCTACCTTCTTTTAGATTGATGTTTCAACACGCTTTTGGTTTTTCTTCCTTCATAGGGGGAGCTTTAGGAATGGGAGTGCTTAAAGCAATGACTACAGGATTTGATCGGGGACTTTTTGCAACTGATGCAGGAACAGGAATAGTGCCTATTTTACAAGCAAGCGCTCATGCTAAAAATCCTATTATTAATGGAATTACCACTTTAATTACTCCTTTCATTGTTATGATTGTTTGTACAACTACAGGACTTGTATTAATTATAACAGGAGCTTGGCAGGTTCCCGATCTATATAGCACCAATATGGTTACCTATGCTTTTTCCCAAGGATTAAATTCTGCAATAGGAGGGCATATAGTCATTATAGCGCTTGTTTTATTTGCCTATACCACTATTTTAGCCTGGTCTTACTGTGGCGAAAAAGCTTTAGGTTTTTTAATAGGTAATAAAAAAGCTTATTATTTTAGGTTTTTTTATGTGCTTTTGATCCCCATAGGAAGTGTGATGAAAGTGGATATGATTTGGAATTTAGCAGATATAGCCATAGCTCTGATGTTGGTAACTAATTTAATAGGAGTTATGAAGCTATCTAAAAGAGTGATTGCTTCTAGCCGTCAATTCGAGTTATCTAGTTGATCTTGTATCTTTTCATAAGCTGCCTTAATGGATGCAACAGTAGGACTAAAGGTTGTAATTAAGATGTCTACATCAGGGAATAAATGAGCATCGACAGGATCTTTTACAGACAGTAAAACAATAGGTTTTTTTGTCTTTAAAAGAGATTGAATCAGCCTAATTTGCTGAGGATTTTTCCATGCATCATAGCAAAAACACACAAAAGAAGAAGCATTTTCGGCTAATTCTTGCGCCTTATTATACTCATCTTGAGAAGGGTTAAGGCTGAAAAAGAAAAAATCGTTTGCTATTTGAGGAAAGGAAGTTTGCTTAATATCTGTTTTAAGAATTTTAGGAGCAAATAGGACAACTTCTTTTTTCAAAGAAATAGATCTGTTTTTTACTGTCTGAAGAGCTAGGGAAGCGATTTTTTCAGAGAGCTCTTGGTGCTCTAATCTATTATATTCCACTTTAGAAAAAGGAAGTATCTTACTCTTCAGGTTAAGGACTCTTTGCAGGGCTTCCTCTAGTCTTTGTTTAGAAATAACCCCTGAGTGTACCGCTTGTAATAATGCCTGATGAATTTTTTGAATTTTTTCTCTGGTAAGCTTTAACGAAGAATTAGCGTTTAGCTGTCTTCCGCCGAGTATTAAAAGGTCACAACCAGCATTTATGGAGCAGACAGCAGCCTCTTCTATAGAATAGCCGTTGTTTAATAGTCCTTGCATAACCAGGGAATCAGAAACAATAACGCCCTGAAATCCAATTTCTTCTCTTAGGAGACCAGTTAAGATATTTTTAGATAAAGTAGCACAATTTTGGGGATCTAAAGCGGGAACAAGAAGATGAGCTGTCATAATGCTATCTGCTTGATCTGCTAATCGATAAAAGGGGAGTAGTTCAAGTTTATCTAGTTGTTCTTTGCTTTTTCTAATAATAGGCAGACCTTGATGAGAATCTACGACAACATCTCCATGCCCGGGAAAATGTTTTAGGCAAGTGATCATCCCTGCTTTACGATATCCTTGAAGAGCAGATTTTGCAAAAAGGACTACTTGATCTGCTGAAGCAGCAAAAGAACGGATCCCAATAATTGGATTATAGGGATTGTTATTCACATCGACAACAGGCGCTAGATTCATATTAATTCCAACGGAAAGAAGCTCTTGTCCCATAGCAAAAGCAGACTTTTCTGCAAGTTCTGGCTGCTTTGTTTTTGCTAAAGCCAGATTACCTGGAAAAAGAGTAAACCCTTGTTTTAATCTATTAACAAGACCTCCTTCTTGATCGACTGCAATAAGAAGAGAGGTTGTAGCTAGTTTTTGTAGACCTGTACTTAAATTATGTATCTGGGAAGCGGATGAAAGCCCATTACACCAATTGTAATAAATAATTCCTCCCACATGCAGATCTTGTATAAGTGTTTTAGCTTCTTGATTAGCCTCTTCTCCATGAAAATGCACCATGAGAAGTTGACCCACTTTTTCCTCTAAACTCATTTCGGAATATGCACAAGAGATCAGACCGATAAATGTCAGTAGAGCAAAGTAAAAGTTCATATTTTTATATTTCATGAATTTACTACATAAGTGGTTTTTGTATGATTTTTTGAAGTTTTTTGTTATCATTTATCCTTTGTTAATTGCACTCAGGAGAAAATAAGATGTTAGGGAAATTTGCTTTAAGCTCAATTGCTTTTTTAATGATGCCTATTTGGGTTATGGCTTCTCTTATGGTAGGAATCTCAAAAGAAGAGATTACGCCTCCTATTGATAGCCCTTCAGCTGGATATGCAAGAAATACGAACATGATAGGAGTACACGATCCTCTATGGGCAATGGCGCTCTTTATTGATAATGAAGAAAAGCAGATTGTTTTATGCAGTGTGGACCACTTAGGTTTCAACTACGAAATGACTCAAAAGGTGATAGAAGAAGTTCATTCAGAAGAAGGATTATCCAATTGTGAGATATATATAGCTTCTTCTCATACCCATTCCGGTGGAGGAGGATATTTAAATATCCCAGGATTAGGGGAGTATTTAGCAGGACCTTATGACCCTGCCTTAGTTGAGCTATATGTAAAACAAACGGCTAAAGCTATTATTCAAGCATGTAAGAAACCAATCCCTGCCAAAATAGGAATTGGCTATGGCAAAGCAGAAGACCTAAGTCAATATCGAGGTACTTGGCCAGTAGGAGCTACTCCTTTATCCGACGTGACTGTAATTAAGGTGACCAAAATAGATGATAGTCCATTAGCTGTGCTTTTTAACTATCCTGTGCATCCCACAGTCCTTAGTAGTGAAAATCTGCTTTTCTCTGCAGACTTTGTAGGATATGCAAGAGATTATATCTCAGAGGAAAATGGACAAACGATCTATTTTAACGGAGCCCAGGGAGATATTATTCCTCGTATTAGCGAAGAAGAACAATGCTTAATTGTAAGTAAGGCTTTAGCTGAAATAACACAAAACATTTTTACTTCCCTTAAAAAAAATGAACAGACAACTGATGAAAAACAGGAATATCTTCATTGCGATACTTTAGGCAAATCTTTAGCAGAAACGGTCCAAAAGATTTTACATTCAATCAATACTAAGGAATCAATGCACATTCAGACAGACAAACATGTCTACTCGTTCAAACCACAACCAACACCCTTTGGACTAACTCTACCTATTGAAGAATATCAAAGTGAAATTAACCTACTTGTTTTTGATCATATTCATGCCTTTGTGACTATTCCAGGAGAACTTAGCTGTTTTTATGATCAAAGACTCAAAAAACTAGGAGACACACTTGGCTGCCAGGTATCTATTTTTGGATTGGTAAATGATGCGCACGGTTATATGATTCCTCCTAAGGCATTCAATACCTCTTCTACAGAAGCTCATTTTTCTTTTGGAGGAGAGCATTATGCAGAATTGGTAGAACAAAAAGTATCAGCTTTATTAGAAGCAAATAAAGCTTTGTAGACGCATCTCTTCTTGAGCTGATTAATAAATAATTTAATCAGCTCAATCTGTAATTATTCATCTTATTTTATTTGTTCTAATACTTTGTAATTTGTAGTATTTAAGATATATAATATTAAAATAAAGAGTGTTTATTACATGTTTGTTAAATTATCAGAATATTATTATACTAATAAATTTATTCCTATTTCTACAGATTCTACAATATTAAAGATAGTTAAGGTAAGCGGGATTGTCTTTTTTGGGTTGTTTGCCTTTCTTTTCGATTGTGGGCTTAAGTTATTAGCTGACAGAAATATTAAGCAGCAAAAAGAGGATCTATTGGATCTTGCTGCTTTTTTAAAAAATACACTGGGTAGTATAGAAAGCACTCGGGATATGCAAGCAATTATAGAGTCAGCTCCTACAGAAATACATGAGAATCAAGAGAGTTTAGTAGTAGAGAAAAATGCATCATTAGACGCAAAGGTTTCGCCTCTTGCAGAAAGCACAGAAAACATTCTGGTTAGTACAGCAACTCCAGCTATGTTACCAGTTATAGAGAAAATTCCCATAGAAATGCCTACAGATAAGTATTCAATGAGCTTAGTAGCACAAAAAAAGGCGTTAGAAAAATATTTATCGGAGAACTTTCCAGTAGATTTTAACTTCCAAGTAATTTCTGAAGCTTTCTTAGAGAATTTGCAACTGTTTGTTGTAGGAAAGCCTATAGATTCTAAATTTGCACCGATTTTTGGAAAAAGCTCTTTGCTTATACATAAACACTTGGTTAGCGTTATAGATAAATTGTTAAAAGAACACTCTAGTAATGAGCCATCCAAAGATTATGAAGAATATACTCATGCTTTAAGAGATGCTATTAGCACAAAAGAATATAAAAACAATAAATATGAAAAGCTATCTTGTCTTATTCAAGAACTCTGCTTTGCTAAGTTTATTTATACAGTTCTTACTGATCTTGAAGAAGAAATTCTTAAAAATACTATCGGATTTGATTCATCGCGAAATATGACCTCTAGTAATATAAGTAAATTGATAAAGGAAGATAATAAAATTTTAAGCAAGCAGCGTAAAACAGTAAGACAATCCATTTTATTAAATTGCGAAAAAGCCTGTAATGCAGCAGGTCTCAACTCTGATCAACTTTGTAGCGCAAACATACCCGAGCTAAGGTCGATCCATAGAGTTAAACAAGTCGATGAACCATATGATGTTTATTATATCCGTTACCCAACGCCAACTATTGAAACAAAACAATCGTTTTTGGCTCGGTTTAAGGGAGGCAATGCTACCGCTATAGCCCTTGAGTTTATAGGATTTTTAGATTGCCTACAGAGAAAAGAAATCCCTTTTCTACATGTAAATCACCAATATATGGATAAGAAAAAAAACAATGATTCTGTACTGTCTGCAGATAATAATCGTGCAGAAGCTATCCAAAAACTTGAAGAGACACATGATAAAGTCTTCTATTTCCTTTCGCTACCTTTTGATGGTCCTGTCGTTAGTAAAATAAGTAAGGAAAATCTTGAAAGCTGGAAGGAAAACTTAGTAAATAATGTAATAAGAGAAAAAGACGGGTTTAAGGTCCCTAAAAAATTCAGAGAATCTGCTGCAAGAAAAAAGGAAAAGCTAGAGAAGGAGATAAGGCAATTACTTGATGATTTGCATAGCCTTTATTTTCCTAAGAAACAAGAACCTAAACTTAATGAAACAGAAAGACGAGTTTTACTAGTTATTTTTTATTCTTATTTGAAGGAGTATTTTAAAGCAGATTATCACATTTGTATAATGGCGTCTGTTTGTAAGGATAACAAAGATCGAGGAAACATGAGTGCCTGTATCGACGAGGCTTTATTTAATCTCAGATTGGGAAAAGAAAACGATCAACAAGCTCTAAAGGATCTGCATTTACGTGCTTTGGGTCCTTTTATCTTTAGAGAAGAGGGAATTGTACCTGATAGGCTGCAGTTTTTAACAGACCTTCTCGATCATATTGCTGAATTAGACGGTGATCAAAAAGAAAAGATTCGCGCCTTCCAAGTAAAAGAGGGATATCAAATCACCGATCAGAATGTACCTAGATCCAATGACGAGATTAAGGATTTAACTTACCAGCTCTTCTTCTAATACTACTTTTGTATTAAAAATCTTCTTAAAAGGATTTAGGATCTTCTTTATACCTTTTTCTGGGCTTTTGATTACATCTTTGATCAGGTTTTGTAGATTTTGTTCTAGCAAGACATGCTTAATCATCTCTTGTATGACAAGAGAGGTGATTTGATTAGCGGGAATGCCTTCTTCACTGCTGACATCGTTTAACTCAATTCGATCGATGTGGCGAAGGCGTTTAACGGAGTTTCCTTCAGAGAGGTAGACTAGATCTACATCAATATTGGTTAAAATCAATTTGCGGATTAAAACAGTGCGGAAATTGCTTGTAGAGGAAGTGTTGATTTGATCTATAATTTTAGACCAATTTCCATCTGTGCTTAGGGGGGATTTGAATTCTAATCCTAGGTACACATTATCAATTTCGATTTGATCAATAACAACATGTCTTTTTAAGTAGTTGGTAAAGGGGGCTAGGGAAAAGAGTCGATCACAGGAAAAAGCTTTTGGTAAAACAGACCCTGATGGGTTGCCGATGGTAATTTTATCTATATCGATCCTATTCCAATTGAGGTGGATATCATCTATCTGTACAGGGACGTTTATTTTTTTGGATAAGTTATTAGAAACAATATCAGGTAGCCTAGACTTAGCGATAAATGCAAAAATAATTAAAGCCAGAAGAATAATAACAACTAGCTTTACCAATCCAAAACAAAATGATTTCACGAGAACCTCTTCTTTTCTATCTTAATTCTCAAGATAAATAAAAAAAATCTTTGATGCAAGAAAACAAAAAAGGCGCTTAAAAGATTTAAGCGCCTTTTTGCAATTTACAGATTAATAATCTGCGCCTGGCATGCCAGCTGGGCTTGGCATCTTCTCTTCTGGTTCTTGTGCAATGATCACTTCCATTGTCAAAAGCATCGCAGCAGTAGACGCTGCTGTTTGAATAGCAAAAATGGATACGTTTGCAGGATCGATAATCCCTTTTTCTACCATATCGCAGTAGCTATCATTTAAAGCGTCCCATCCTTCATAAGTGCTCATTTTAGCTACGTTTTGAACGATAACAGAACCTTCACAGCCTGCGTTTTCAGCAATTTGACGTAAAGGTGAGCTTAGCGCTTTTATCACAATATTTACCCCTGCTTTTTCATCAGGATCGGTTAAACTATTGCATAGCTGCTCTAATTCTGGAATACAGCGGATGAAAGAAACTCCACCGCCTGGCAAAATTCCACCTTCTACGGCAGCTTGAGTTGCATGAACCGCATCATCTACACGATCTTTTTTCTCTTTCATTTCCACTTCAGTAGCAGCTCCTACGCGGATGATTGCTACGCCGCTTGCAAGCTTAGCAAGACGCTCTTGTAGTTTTTCGCGATCGTAGTCAGACTCAGAATCTTCGATTTGAGAACGCAATAATGCTTTTTGTTCTTCAATCTTTACTTTATCTCCAGCGCCTTCTACTAGAGTAAAGCTATCTTTACCTATAACCGCCTTTTTAGCTCGACCTAGCATATCAAGAGTTACTTTTTCTAGTTTGTGACCAAGCTCTTCTTTGATTAATTGACCACCGGTTAGAATAGCAATATCTTCTAGAATCGCTTTACGTCTATCTCCAAAACCAGGAGCTTTTACAGCACAAATCTTAAGACCTGTAGTAAGACGATTGTACACAAGAGTTGTCAAAGCCTCTCCTTCTACATCTTCTGCAATGATTAGGAAAGGACGACCTGTTTCAGCAACGGATTGCAAAATAGGGACAAATTCTTTAACAGAAGAAACTTTTTTCTCATAAAGTAGAATGTAAAGATCTTCAAAAACACATTCTTGTGTTTCTCGATTTGTCGCAAAATAAGGGGATACATAACCACGATCAAGGCTCATTCCTTCTACAACATCAAGAGTTGTTTCTAGTCCTTTGCCTTCTTCAACCGTTATAGTTCCATCTTTGCCCACTTTTTCCATTGCTTTAGCAATCGTTTGTCCAATATCTGCATCTCCATTAGCAGAAATTGTTGCTACTTGCTCAATCTCGATTTTGTCTTTAATAGGCTTACTGAGCTTCTTAAGCTTTGCAACAGTTGCTTCTGTAGCTTTATCAATTCCTCGTTTAATTGCTGTAGAATTAGCTCCAGCTGTAGTGTGACGCAAACCTTCACTATACATAGCTTCGACTAGAACAGTAGCAGTAGTAGTTCCATCTCCTGCTTTATCAGCTGTTTTACTAGCTGCTGCTTTAATCATTTGAGCGCCCATGTTCTCGTGCTTATCTTCTAGCTCGATTTCTTTAGCAACTGTTACGCCGTCTTTTGTTACAACAGGTGCACCATAAGATTTTTCGATAGCAACGTTTCGTCCTTTAGGGCCTAAGGTTACTTTAACCGCAGAAGCGAGTGTGCGCACTCCTTTTAGAATCTTCTGACTAGCTTCTTCTTTAAATTTCATGTTTTTGGCCATATTAGATAACTCCTTTTTGGCTTAATTGATAAGTGCAATAATTTCGTTTGCTCGTAAAATAACGAATTCTTCATCTTCAATCGTTACTTCTTGACCAGCATATTTATCGATTAAAACCTTATCTCCCTCTTTAACTAAAATAGGGATTGGTTTTCCTTCAGGTGTGGTAGCGCCTGTGCCAACAGCAATAACTGTAGCAAATTGCCCTTTTTTCTTGGCTGCATCAGGGAGCACAATGCCACCTCTTAGTGTTTCTTGTTCTTCCGTATGCTGTACGAGAACACGATCTCCTAAAGGTTTAAATTTTTTTTTAATTGCGGTTGTCATTTTCATCTCCTTTTAAGTAAAGGGTTTGAAGGAAATAATAAAAAGAGAGGGGGCCTCTCTTTGTAAATTTGTTAAAAAACTTCAGGCTTCATTGTAGAAAAATAAGGGAATTTTGACAACGTAAATTAGCACTTTTACTGTTATAGTGCTAAAAAATATCAATAAAAAATTTTAACGATAAGAACTCTGCAAGAGATAGAGTTGACTAATCAAAGAGATTTTGAGTATGATAGCATCTTTATTATAAGTTCTTAAAAGGTGCTATCATGACAATAGAACAGGTTTATACCCCGTCTTTTCACTCAAGGGAGCAAATGCAAAAAAACGATTGCTGGGATGTGGAACAGCTATATAGCTCCTGGAGGGTTTGGGAAAGTCAAATGCAGCTTTTTGCAAGAGAGAAGCAAACCCCTCATTGGCCAGAGATTGCAGTTTTTGAGTCTAGTTGGCAAGAAAACCCAGAGCAATTAAAGGGGCTTATTGAGACTTGTTTGGAGATGGAAAGGCAGCTATCTAAGCTTTATACCTATGCTCATTTAAGACATGACGAAGATGTAGCAGAAGAGGTTGCAAAAATAGCTATGTCTCGTATTAGTACGATTTTGTATGCCTTTCGCCAAGAAACAGCATGGATTGAGCCAGCTTTATTGCGAGCCCCGGAGGAAACATTAGACGCTTTGATTAAAGATCCTATTTTAGCTTCTTATCGTTTGTATTTAGAAAAAATCATCCGTCTTAAAAATCACACCTTATCTCAAGAACAAGAAGAGCTAATGGCTCTTGCAGGCAAATCTCTAGAAACCTCCAGCCAAGCATTTGGAGCTTTTAATAATGCAGATTTAAAATTTCCAGATATATGTGATAGCAAAGAGAATAAGCACGCTTTGACTCATGGTAAGTATTTAACTCTTTTGAAAGAAAAAGATCGCACATTAAGGGAAAATGCATTTAAAACGCTCCACCGTGGGTTTTTAGCTTATGAAAATACGCTTAGCGAACTATTACAGGGTCAAGTACAAAAGCATGTCTTTGAAAGAAAAGCACGTAAATACCCTTCTTGTTTAGAGGCTGCTCTTTATGTGAATGAGATCGACCCTCAAGTCTATTTTTCTTTGATTCAGTCGGTGCATGAACATCTGCCTTCTCTACATCGCTATATTTCTTTGCGTAAAAAACATTTAAAAGTTCCAAGCCTGCATGCCTATGATCTATTTGTGCCACTGGTAAAAGATATGGAAATGGATGTCGATTACGATACAGCTGTGGAGTGGATTGTGGCTTCTTTAGCTCCCTTAGGGGCAGATTATCAAGAAGCTGTTAAAAAAGGATTAACGGATGAACGTTGGGTAGATCGTTATGAAACGCCACGTAAACGCTCAGGTGCTTATTCAAGCGGATGTTATGATAGCATGCCCTATATTTTGATGAATTATCAGGGAACATTTAATGATATGATGACCTTAACTCATGAAGTAGGTCATAGTATGCATTCCTATTTCAGTCGTTTAAATCAACCTTATCAGTATTCTCAATATGGTATTTTTGTAGCAGAAGTAGCTTCTACCTTCCATGAAGAGTTGCTCTTTCGCTATTTGTTTAAACAAGCGCAAACAAAAGAACAAAAGGCATTCTTGGTCAATCAAAAGTTAGATGCCATCCGATCTACTTTAATTCGGCAAACTATGTTTGCAGAATTTGAGTTGTACATGCATGATAAGGTAGATTCTTCTCAAGTCTTAACTCCAGCTGTCTTAAAGGATCAATATCGGAAGCTAAATGAAGAATATTTCGGTAAAGATTTTAGCTTAGATACAGAATTAGATGTTGAGTGTTTACGTATTCCTCATTTCTATTATAATTTTTACGTATACCAGTATGCAACAGGGATTAGTGCTGCTCATGCTTTAGCAGAAAAAGTTTGTAGTGAAGGAGCTTCTGCTCGGGAAAGATATTTACAATTTTTATCTGCTGGTTCCAGTAAAAATCCTTTAGATCTTCTAAAAGAAGCAGGTGTAGATATGCGTTCTACAGAAGCTGTTAAGATTGTCATGCGCTCCTTTGACCAACTAGTAACCCAACTGGAAGATTTTCTTGAAGGGCCTTAAAGCAAATTTTTCTAGTATGATAGTTCAATATAAAGTATAATTTTTTACAGCAGCATTATTTATTGAGTCAAAAAACACTTTCAAGGTGAAATAAATAAAAAGCTGCTTTACTATAAAAAATTATATCAACTAAAGCTTGCTTTAATATAAGTGTTTTTAATTCTAAAATGAAAAAAAAATACAAAGACTTTTTTATTGTAGTTAATGAAAAAGGTTTACATACACGTCCTTCAACGGAATTGCTTAGATGCGCTACAGGCTTTAAAGCAGATGTTACATTGAAATACCAACAAGAGATTGTGAATGCTAAATCTCTTTTGGGTATTTTAATCTTAGCTGCTGATAAGGGAGCTAAGATTAATGTAGAAGCTGTTGGAGAAGATGCAGAAGAAGCTGTAAAGGCAATACTTACACTAGCTCGTAATAAATTTAATATTAACTATTAGATTGGTTAAAAACTAGATGACATTAGTTCTTCTTGAATATTTTATGATGCGTTGTTATCATGTATTTACTGAAGTATTTTTAATTTTCAGTAAAAAATCAAATTTTTTGGATTAAAACGAACTATGAAACAAAAAATACATGCAGATTTAACCTGTTATCAGATAAAAACTTTTATGAATCTTTTCTTATCTTCTTCTTTTTCTTATTGGCGATAGGTCTTTTTTTGACTTAGCTGTCAAGCTTTCCTCTTTTTATTTATAGATCATTTTTTTTGCTTCATCAATCTACAAATTTTTTTGTAATTGTTTGAATATATTTTTTTAAGATTTTTACATTCAGGATGTTATAGATATGTCAACTATACTTTTAGAAAAGCGCTTGCTTGCGTCTTCTTTATTACCGACAGAGCTACAAGAGAAGTTTGATGAATTAGGTAAGAAAGAGATGTGTGCTATTGCTTTACTCATTACAAACACCGCTTTAAACGCTATAAAGGCTTTTGAACAAGGTCTTTATAAAAAATTTGATGCTAATCCAGGCGATGGGGGATGTCAAATGCGTGCATTAGAACTTCGGCAATTAATGAAGAGGGGTTTAACGAGAAAACTTTGTTCTGGTTTAGAAGAGGAGTGTTGCTCTCTTAAAATAGAAACCTCAAGGATTAAAGACTTTATTCTTAAAAAACAACCCTATGAAGGGTGTGTGTTTGGCTCAGAGAAAATTATAGAACAAGCCTTGTTTGAAGAATTAAAAGTTTCCAAAGAAATGGAATACCTTTTGCATTGTTATTTATCAACAGTTCTTAGAACCCCTTACAGAATCCAAGAGAATGGGGTCATAATGACAAAAAGTGACATGTCTAAGCTTTCTATTCTTTCCAAAAACATAGGTGTCTTAAGTAGTGAATTTCGAAATAAAATTGTAGAAGAAAATCAAGAACATCTTTCCATTCTTTCATTAGAGGCACTACGTGCTTCAGCTCGGAGGGCTACTTCATTGAAGGATAAAGAGAAAGAATTAATGCTTACGATGTTGTCTAAAGAACATGTACGCTTATTTACTCCAGATGAAAAATACAAACCTAAAGCGTTTGGATGTGTATTTTATGAAGTGAAAGCTGTTCTTACGCACTTAAGGGAGGAACAAGGGATCATCTGTTTGAAAAGTATTACGAAAGAAAAAAAGCCATTCTATATTTTTTTGCAATCTAAAGAAGCTGGTAAGGAATTTGAAGTGCTTTTAGACGAGGAATGTACCTCCTTAGATCCTGCTATGTTGATTGTTGTTTTTGAAGCTGTAATGCATATGGGAAAAGAGGAATTAATCAAGCGTTTAAAGCAGCATGGATTTACAAATATGGTATTTATTCAAGCTGCCAAGCAACCACCTTATGAACCTGGCTCAAGCATTAATGATATAAAAAATCCTGAGGCGATTAGAGAAATCAGAAGCTATCTAGCACAAGGCGCTGAAATAGAGAACTTTTTTACTATGGACCATGTTTACCTTAATGATTTGGGAAAAGAATTGGGTTTGAAACAAGGACCTAAAAAGGATAAATTATGAAAGCCATCGATTCCAAAATTTTAACCCTGCTCTCTTTAGTGCAGATGTGGAAATTTTTTAGCCATTTTGGAGTCCGTGTTCTTTTAGTGCTCTATATGGTTAATCATTTAGATTATTCCGATACACGTGCCTTTGGAGTCAATGCCGTTTTTTGTGGTCTTGTAGAACTTGGAGGTATTTTTGGTGGAATTATTGCAGATCGATATTTAGGACTTAAAAAATCTGTGTTTATGGGAGGTTGGTTACTAGTAATCGGTTATTTTACTTTATTTTTTGAAATAAGTCTTTTTTGGGCCATGGGGTTTATTATTGCTGGAAGTAGTCTTTTTTCGAGTAATATTACAGCTCTTCTTGGATTAGTTTATGGAGAGAATGATTCGAGACGTAAAAAAGGATTTACCATCTTTTATATGATGCAAAATTTAGGAGCTTTGGTTTCAACCATTATTTGTAGCTTTATAGCTACTCAATATGGTTTTCAATGGGCTTTTGCAATTGCTGCTAGTGGTATGGTTATAGGTAACCTCTTATTTTTTATGTATAAAGGCTTACTGCAAAACTTGAAAGAGGTACCTCAAAAAAAAGAGCAAATGGCTATAGCCACTATTTTAGGAGGCCTCATATTTGTAATGGGAACTCTGGGAGTATGGTTTGAAAAGGTGGTTTTCTTAATTTTACCCTGGATTACAGTTGCAATTTTGCTGTTTTTTGCTATCCAACTAGTAAAAGATAATAAATATCCAAGAGAACAGGTCTATAGGTTTTTCATCTATTTAAGTGGGCTTATTTTATTTTTTGCTGTTGAAGATCAAATTTGCTCTTCTTTGCTTCTTTTTGCTGAAAGAGAAACGTCTCGAACACTATTTGGATGGATGATACCAAGTTCATTGATCACAATAATCAACCCTGTTGTGATTTTGTTATTTGGGACTCTTGTTGCAAAAAGGCATTCACAAATAATTACTCCTTTTATTTTAACGGGAGGATCTTTTGGAATACTTGCTATTTTCTGTCTTTTGAAGCTTGGTTGCTCAATTTTTGGGATAATGGGAATAGTTGTCATTATTTCTCTTGCAGAGCTCATGATTGGTCCTTTGATATTTAGTTATGCATCTGAAGTGGCGGGAAGGGGAGGGAGTCCGGGTATGGTTATGGGGATGCTGCCGGTTGCTTTTTCTCTTGCGTTTCAGTTAAGCGGAGGGTTAAGCAAAATGGTAGCTATAGAAGATCGTGATTTTTCATTACAGACCTATGGTGCTGGGTTTGGACTAGTTGCTCTTCTTGTGCTTGTAGGAGGATTAGTCATGCAATTTCTAATAAAACAGTGTGAGGATGAAAAAAGTTCTGTTTATTGACTCCCTAGATCAAAATTGAAGCTGATACATTGATTTAGGCACCTTAACTTTAGAGACGTTTGGTTCTTTAGGAAGTGAATATGCTGGGCTTTTTTGCAATGACACCATTTTGGCTAAAAAATTGATTCAAGCTAGTAATACTACTGGTGAAAAGCTCTGACGGCTTCCTTTAGGGGAGTATTATGCTAATCAAATGCATTCAAAAATTGCAGATTTAAAGAATAGCGGAGTTTCTTCGCACTTTTGTTGATCCATCACAGTGGGCTCATATTGATATCTCAGGCACAGTATGGAAGGTGGATGCTCCTGAAGAGGGAGTAACAGCATTTGGAGTGCAATTAATCGCAGAATATATTCTAAATCAAGTTTCTGATAGCTTATTCTTTAACAGGGATAGCTTTTTCGAGAACTTCTTTTCTGCAAAAGACGGGAATATTGTTTAAAAGGGAAAGGGTGATACAATCGCTAGGTCTAGCATCAATTTCTAAAATCGTTGTTTTTTCGCCGATTTTTTGTTCTAAATATAAGCGTGCAAAGTAGATTGTGTCTTCTACATCATGAATCACAATCTGTGCTGTGCGAATATCAAAACCAGAAAAAATAGAATGGATGAGATCATGGGTAAAAGGACGTGGTTTTTTTTTCTCTGTTAGATGCATTTGAATGTTATTTCCCACTTGGGGATCTGTATAGATAGCAAAACGCTTTTCTTCCGTGCCAAGAATAATCACGGTATAAGAGCGCGATTGCATAATTTTATTAAAAGTAATGGGAATTAACTCAGAATCCATACTTTTCCTCTTTAACTTGACTATTTATTGTTTAATTACAATTTGTCCATCGAAAAATCCAATAAGTACTCGTTTAGCTAAATTAAAAAAGAAACCGGTATCTATAACTCCTGGAATTTGGATCAATTTTTGATGTTCTTGTTCTGGAAAAGAAATGAATGTAGGGAAGTAAATATCAAAAAGGTAATTTTGATTATCTGTAATATACAAAGATTGATCAGCATTTGTACGCAAAAAACCTTTATAGCCTGCTTGTTCAATATGATGAATGGTAGCTGTCGCAGCAAAGGGGAGAATTTCAACAGGTAGCTTGATTTTTCCTAGCTCTTTTACTATTTTACTCTCATCTATAATGACAAGCATTTCTCGGCTCATGCTTGCCATAATTTTTTCTCTTACATGAGCGCCACCAGCTCCTTTAATCATGCGCTTTTGAGAATCGATTTGATCTGCTCCATCTACAGTTAAATCAAGAGAAGATAGTCTATCGATATCTAGAAGGTTAAGCCCTCCTTGTTTAGCTTGCACAAAAGATTGTTGAGAGCTAGCAACAACTTCTACTTTTAATCCTTGCTGAAAGCGTTGAATCAATCTTTCAATAAAATAAAAAGTAGTAGATCCGGTTCCCAGCCCAACCAACATATTATTTTCAAGTAGTTCAGCGGCTTTATAACCAACATTTTTTTTTATTTCTTCTCTAGACATAAACTAATCATGTATTTAATTATTATTGCTAATGATTACCTTACAAGATTTATTACAATACCTCAATCAGCTTTTACAACCTGAGTTGTTTTCAGATGTGTGTCCAAATGGTCTGCAGGTGGAGGGTAAAAAGACGATCTCTCGTATTGCCTTTGCTGTGTCAGCTAGTCTAGCAACTATTAAACAGGCGATAGCGATAAAAGCAGATGCTCTTGTTGTACATCATGGGATTTTTTGGGACAAAACTTCTTGTGTTCTTTTGGGTCCTAAAAAACAAAAGTTTCAGCTTTTATTAGAAAATGAAATTTCTTTGCTGGCTTATCATTTACCACTAGATGCAAACCAAACAGTTGGTAATAATTGGAAAGCAGCTCATGATTTAAGTTTAACAAACTTAAAAGCATTTGGGTTGCTAGGTACAAATAAGATTGGAGTAAAGGCTCAAATTAAGCCGACTCTAATAGAGGATTTTCAAATAAAACTAGAAGCGTATTATGAGCATGTAGCACATGCAGCATTAGGAGGTAAAAAACAAATATCTTCTGTTGCCATTGTGTCTGGAGGAGCTCATTGGATGATAGAACAAGCTATTCAAGAAGAGATGGATTGCTTTATTACAGGCAGTTTTGATGAACCAATCTGGGATTTAGCTCATGAAAATGGGATTCATTTTCTTGCTTTGGGTCATTTTTCTACGGAAAAAGTGGGCATACAATCTTTAAAACAAATCACAACTAAACATTTTGATGTTCCTACCCATTTTATCAATCTTTTTAATCCATTTTAGATATTGTTAAGTAAAAAATTGATTTTATGTCTATTTTACTTTATTATGCGAACATTGGCTTAATTTAAGATAATAGATAGGAGCTTTGGATGAAACCCGGACACGAAAAAGAAATTGCGGAAGAAAGTTTAAAAACAAAAAAAGTAAGAGAAAAATTAAAAAAACATCTAGAATCTTTTGACCAAAAAGTCACAGCTCCTGCTCTTAAAAAGAAGTTAATTGAAATTCATAGATGGATTGAAAGACACGCCTCTCAGAGAGTTGTTCTAAAAGAAAAAAGCATATCTTTGTTTGATGAAAACCGCAATGCTGCGGAATTTAGTCAGCGAGTTGGCATTCTAGTAGAAAAGTTGAAACAAGATATGCAAGTGATCTACAATAAAGATCATTCTTAAATACATTCAAAAGTTGATGAAAAATTCCTCTTAATTTACCATAGAGGCTTATATTTCATTACAAGATCTCCATGATTATAGAGCATTTGCAAAATCGCGGTTTATTAGAAGCTACCACTAGTGATGAGCTAGCAAATCTTCTTAAAAAGCCTACCAAAGTATATTTAGGATTTGATCCAACAGCCGATAGCTTACATATTGGTAATTTAGTCGGTATTGTCGTTTTACGCTGGTTTCAAAAGTTTGGCCACACTCCCGTTGTTATTTTAGGAGGGGCTACTGCACGAATTGGGGATCCTTCAGGCAAGAGTGTAGAACGTCCCTTACTCGATACTCAGACAATTGCCACTAATGTGAGTTCTATCACTAAGCATTTTGAACAAGTGCTTGATTTTTCTGATTCTTCTACACGCCCCCTTATTCTCAATAATGATCAATGGCTTAAAGAATATCCATTCATTGATTTCCTGCAAGACGTAGGAAGGCATTTTCGCTTAGGGGTTATGCTAGCTAAAGATAGTGTGAAAACCCGCCTTTCTTCTGAAGAGGGGATAAGTTTTACCGAATTTAGCTATCAATTGCTGCAGGCTTATGATTTTTATCGTTTGTATACTGATCATAATGTGCTGGTGCAGTTAGGAGGTAGCGATCAATGGGGTAATATTACAGCTGGTATCGATTTTGTACGCAAAAAGATAAGCACACAGGTATTTGGATATACTTTTCCTTTGCTTACTCGCAATGATGGCAGAAAATTTGGTAAAACAGAACAGGGAACTATTTGGCTTTCTAAAGATAAATGTTCTGCTTATCAATTTTATCAGTATTTCTATCGAATTCAAGATACGGAAGTTATTCGTTTAATGCGCATGCTTACTTTTATGGAGTTAGAAGAGATTGCAGAATACGAGCAAGCCATAAAAAGCTCAGAGTATGTTCCCAATACAGCGCAAAAGCGTTTAGCAGAAGAGATGACTCAGCTGATTCATGGAAATGCAGGACTACAAATTGCTCAAAAGGTTACGCAGTGCTTAGCTCCTGGTGGTAAAGCAATTTTAGAATTTGATGTATTAAAAGAAATTTCAGCTAATGATATGCCCATTGAATATTTAGAACAGTCTGAGTTAATGGGTCAAAAATATATAGATATTTCTGTAAAAATAGGTCTTGTTTCTAGTAAAAGTGAAGCAGCAAGGCTTATTAGTAATAATGGCGCATATCTCAATAATCAAAAAGTTCATGATATTCATTTTTTAATTGAACCAGGGATGGCAATTGAAGATCAGTTTTTAGTCTTCGGCTCTGGTAAAAGAAAAAAAATATTAGTTTCTATTAAAAAAATAGTTTAAAGACAAACTACGTTTTCCACTCTCTTTGTTAAGAGATGTCGATTTTTTTTTATAAAAAACAACTTGATTGAAAATCAAGACGATACAACAATGAGCCTAGTGAATGTAAATAGATAAATATCTCTTTTCTTTTGAGATAAGAAAAAGAAGTATTTTGAAAATGCTTATATTTAGAAACAAGGAGAGCAAGGTTTATGGCAACAATTACTAAAAAAAAGTTGATTCAGATGATTTCTAGGCATCGAGGACTGCACCCTAATGATGTACGTAATGTGATTCAATCATTTTTAGATAAAACAACGGATTATCTCTCTGAAGGAAATCGCCTGGAATTGCGCGATTTTGGGGTTTTTGAAGTAGTAGAGCGGAAGCAGAAAATTGGTCGTAATCCTAAAAATGCAGCTGTTCCTATTATCATTCCTGCTAGATTGGCAGTAAAATTTACCCCAGGTAAGAAGATGCGTAAGCTAATGGAAAAGAAAAGAAAACTAACCACAGCCACAGAACACCAATCTGTATATAAAAATGTGCCGATTAGTTAAGTCAAATCAAGTTGCATTTCTTGTTGTTAAATAGTTGAAATGCAACTTTTTATCTCTATATAACGGGGTGTTCTCTATTCATTATTTTATTCTAATTTAATCTGAAATAGTTTATAATCTTTACTATCTTGATTGGGATTAATCGATATTTTGTTAAAATTAAATATATTATGAATTTAACCCTTATCATCTAATCCTTAAATGAGGAGAGGCTACATTTGGCTATTGGAAGAATTCTACTGATTGGTTCAACTGCTTTGTTTTCTATGATAGCAATTACAGCTCTAATCAAACAAAGTAGAGCTCATGATAAAAAAACAAGCGGCCAAATAGAGAAAAAACCAGCTCCTCCTGTGATTGTGCAACAAAAAACAGAAGTGAAAAGTACTAAGCCGCTTTCACTCAATGGAGATTTACCTTGTATAGATCGGATTTATCAGCTCTTTTCTAAAAATCCAGCTTCTCAATTTCCGATTGTCGAGACGATTTCTTATAGCAGCTCTGTTTCTTGGTTAGCAGGTAGGCCTGCTTGGTTAAATGATTACGCCGACTACTATCAAACCTCTTCTTCTTTTATTCTACGTAGCCTAGGTACAAAAGGGGAGTATTCTTCACAAAGAAGGATAGTAGAAGGAAACCGTTTTAATGTATTTCGTAGAGATAAAAAAGTTGAATTTTATCTACTTGTAGATGTTTCTCTTTGCAAAATGGGTTTTTATTATTTTGATGTAGGAACTAATGAGAGGGTATTATTAAAAACATATTCCATTGGTTTAGGCAAATTGGATACAAGTAAACCCTCTGGCAGTTTAACGCCTCTGGGTAAGTATCTTCTGGGAAAGCGGATTGCTACCTATCAATTAGAAAGCAAAGGGGTTTACCAGAATAAAACAGTAGAAATGATTACAGTATTTGGCACTCATTGGATCCCTTTTGAGCAAGAAGTAGAGAGAGCCTCGGAATCTGCTAAAGGCTATGGATTACAAGGCTCTCCCTGGGTCGCTGATCCTAGCGGGCAGCTTGTAGAGGATTTGACGTGTATTGGAGGCTATAGCAGCAATGGATGCATTCGATTAGCCTCAAAAGATATAGAGGAGCTTTTTTTAATAGTGACTACCAAACCAACATTTATTGAAATTGTTAAAGATTTTAAAGAAGCTATCCTGCCTGGTGTAGAAGTAGCAGCACCTTCGCGTTAAAAAAAGGAAAACATTATGTTAGCCCATGAAAAGCAGATTGTGGAATACGAAAAGACAATCTCTCAATTAAAAGAGCAGAATAAAAAAGATAGTACTTTGTGGACAAAGGACGAAATAGAGAATTTAGAAGCAAAGCTAGAAAAATTAAAAAAAAATATATGCTCTCAATTAACCCCTTGGGAAAGAGTCACCATCAGTCGTCATCCTAAAAGACCTAAAGCAAATGACTATATTCGCAGTCTAACGGAAAAATTTATTGAATTACATGGAGATAGGACATTTGGGGATGATCCTGCAATCATATGTGGATTGGCGAAAATAGACGGTATAAATTTTATGGTGATTGCACAAGAAAAGGGCCATGATACAGAAAGTCGTTTGCACCGCAATTTTGGAATGCCTCATCCGGAAGGATATCGCAAAGCTTTAAGATGTATGCGTGTTGCTGCTAAGTTTCATTTGCCTATCTTATGTTTAATCGATACTCCAGGGGCTTATCCAGGTCTTGCTGCAGAAGAAAGAGGTCAAGGATGGGCGATTGCACAGAATCTTTTTGAAATGAGCCGACTTCCTACTCCAATTATTGCTATTTTAATTGGAGAAGGGTGTTCTGGTGGAGCTCTTGGAATTGGAGTGGCCGATGTAATAGGAATGTTAGAGCATTCTTATTATTCCGTAATTTCTCCAGAAGCAGGTTCTTCTATTCTTTGGAAAGATACCAATCAAAATGAAACCGCAGCTAAAGCCTTAAGAATGCATGTAGAAGATTTATTGAAATTCAAGATTGTAGATGCCAAAATTGAAGAGCCTTTAGGTGGTGCTCATCACGATCCATCTTTTATCTATGCTCAAGTTAAAAGATATATTCTTGAGCAATATAATAGGCTAACACATATAGATCCGGATGTTCTTATTGAACAACGCTATCAAAAATATCGACAAATTGGTAAGTTCTTGGTTGAAGATATGGGGTTACCTCAAGAGTAATCCTTAGATTCAAGGAATTACCATGAAACTACTTTTACATGCTGCTTTAAGAAGCCGTCGTCATCTATATTTATTTATCATCACTTTCTTTACACTGCTTTGCCTAACAATTTCTAGTCAAATGGAGATGTTTGCTCTAGGCGTATTATCAAATAATGGAGCAGACTTTTTTACTTTATTTTCTAAAGAAAACAGTCGAGATGTAGTCTCTTTAGAACACGTGCAAGAGAAATGGGATCTGATTGACAAAGATCATACGGGGCGTATCACAAAACAACAAGCAACTTCTTTTATTGCACAAAAAAGCGAAGGTAATCCATTAAGCTGGATGCTTGCTAAAGTGAAACAAAAACTGAGTCTTTCTCATAACATTAAAGCTTTGATTCTAGTCTTGGTTGCTGTTGCTATCTTTAAAGCAATTTGGCTTTTTGCAAGTCGTTATACTACACAATTACTTGCCATTCGCGTCAGTAGGGATTTACGGCAGCAGTACTTTGAGCATATTCAGTCCTTGCCGATGAGTTTTTATCAACAGCATAATATTGGCAGTCTCTCTGCTCGAGTCGTTGGTGATGCAGGGCAGATAGCTACTTCCATTAATTCTTGGCTAACTAACTACCTGCAAACGCCCTTTACCATTGTTACTTGTTTGTCCATGTGCTTTTATCTTTCCTGGCGCTTATCTCTTGTCATCTTTTTTGGAGTGCCTTTAATTATTATTCCCATTGTGTTTTTAGCTCGTAGAGTTAAGAGGGTTTCTCGCCAACTGCAAAAAAACCAAGAGAGTTTTGCTAATATATTAATCGAATTTTTAGCTGGCATACAGACAATTAAGATTTTTTCTATGGAAGGGTTTTCCTTGAAAAAATATAAGCAGCAAAATGAGCGTATGGCTGTTTTAGAAAGTAAAACAGCTAAATATGGTCTTTTGACTCGTCCCATTTTACACGCAATTACTACCTTGTGTTTAGCTTGTGTTGTTTTATTTGGTCTTTATACAATTGGAATGAGTTTATCGCAGTTGATCGTGTTCTGTGGTATGCTTCAACTTGTATATGAACCTGTTAAAAAGTTTGCTGATGAAAATGGAAATATCCAGCGCGGGATTGTAGCTGCTGAGAGAATGTTTGAAGTCTTAGATATTAAGCCCGATATTCAAGACCATCCAGATGCAACTGAACTTACAGGATTTTTTGATTCGATAGAATTCGATAAAGTATGGTTTCGTTATCAAGGAGATTGGATCTTAAAAGACCTCTCCTTTACTGTCCGCAAGGGAGAAACAGTGGCTATTATTGGCCCTACAGGAGCTGGTAAATCAACGATTGTACAATTAATGCCTCGTCTTTACGATATTCAGCAAGGAGAGGTCCGTATTGATGGAAAGCCTTTAAAAACCTATACGCAAAAATCCTTGCGTGAACATATTGCTTTTGTTTCTCAAAAGCCCTTTTTATTTTGTGATACAATTAGTGCTAATATTGCTTTTGGACGCCCCTTTACTAGCCAAGAAATCGAAGAAGCAGCTAAAAAAGCGCATGCTGAAGAGTTTATAGTGCGCTTGCCTAATCAATATCAGGCAATGCTTGCAGAATCAGGGCAAAATCTCTCTGGAGGGCAACAACAGCGCCTAGCTATTGCAAGAGCTCTTGTTAAAAAAGCACCTATTCTCATTTTAGATGAAGCAACATCTTCGCTCGATTCCATTAGCGAAATGCACATTAAAGATGCGATTATCAGCTTAAAAGGGGAGATTACTCAGATTATCATTGCACACCGCCTTTCTACGATTGAGCATGCAGATAAGATTATTTATCTCTCCCAAGGAGCTAAAATTGCTGAAGGAACCAAAGAGCAGTTATTAGAGAATTGTCCTGAGTTCCGAAGAATGTGGGAGGTTCATTATAACCTAGAAAAAACTCCAGAAGAATCGCTATCTTAATTTTCCCGCGCATAAATTAAAATTTTATTTTGAGTAAAAATCCTATAAAGATTACAGTTCCAGGCTAGAAATTTTTCTCTTAACAGAGATAAAAACACCCTATGAATATGAATGGGGAAAATTCAAGGGAATATCTATCGAACAATAATTTTTATAATGAAGTGAGAAAAAAATATGACAATTACAACTGTAACTAGTAGCAACTTTCATTCATCAAGCTGTTCTCCTCAGACTCCAGATTGCAGAACTAAGATGGTATCAGTAACCTATCGCTGCTCAAAATGCAGTGAACGATGTCTTAACTGTCTAAAAAATCAAGGAACTCTACCTTATTATGTGCAAGGTTGCGATGCAGCCCGCCGAGTTGCAAGAGGATCTTTATCTTGTAGGTGTACTGGCTCTCAAGGCAGGTGTATTGAATAGTCAAAACTAGCTATTTTGTAAAAAAACGGGCTTAAAGCATATTATTGCTTTAAGCCTATCTAAAAAGAACTTCAGAAAATAAACTTCTTACTTTTCAGAGTGTGCTGCTTTAAATACAAGAGCAGCGCATATTCCACCAATTAGATTAGCGAATAAAAACACCCAAAAATTTGCCCAGAAACTCATGTCTAACATGGTGATCCCTAGAGCAACAGCAGGGTTAAATGCACCACCTGAGATCGGTCCAACAGCATAAGCTCCTGCAAGAACTGTAAAGCCAATAGCAAAGCCATAATAGGAATTGCCCTTTGTTGCTTTTGAATAAGCGGTATTTAAGACAACATAGCAAAGTGCAAAGGTGAAAATGAATTCTGCTAAAAAAGCCTTCCATACATCAAAGTGTATAGGAAATGCTTGAGAAGTGCCTTTTAAATACATAACAATCCATGCAGCTATGACAGCTCCGATGATTTGTACTAACCAATAGGCGCCTAAATCTTTTACTGATAGTTTTCCGCGTACATATACAGATAAAGAGATGGCTGGGTTATAATGACCGCCTGATACATGGGCACCAGCAAAAACCATAACAGCAAGAACAGAACCAATAGCTAAGGGAGCTAAAAGCCCAGCGCTGCCTGGGTTAAGTACTGTCAAACCAACAGTAAGAACTAAGAAAAAAGTTCCTATTAACTCATAAATATACTTCATGTTTCCTCTCAAAATTTACTTTAAAATCTATAGTTTGTTTTTTACATATTTTATAGATTTTTTTAAAGAATGTTTTACTTAAGAGGAAAATAAATTAAGTGCTTGTAAAAGTTAAAACTCCTAATTTTTCAAAACTTTGCTTTAATTCCTTATTTTCCGATTTATCAAAAGCTCCGCTAGATGCCAGCCATGTGACATAATTACGTGGAACCTCTTCTAGAGGCTTTCCTTGATGTTTGCCAAATGGCATGCGAGATACAACTTGAGGTTTAGAAAGAAGTTGCAATACCGTTTGAATCGGTAAATCATCAATCATAACGCTAAAAACTTGATGGAGTATAGTCACATCATCAAGAGCTCTATGTGCTTGATTAGCAGAAAAACCATAGGTTTCTCTTAAAAACTGTAGAGAATGTCTAGGGAGATCATTGCGATACTTACGTGACCATTTAAGGGTGTCGATATATTGAAAAAAAGGAAGGGGAACTTCTGCTCGTCTAAATTCCGCTTCTAAAAACAATTGATCAAAGGCATCATTATTATGAGCAATTAATACGGTATTATCAGGGCAAAATTGCATGAATTTTTCTGCAATTATTTTAAAACTAGGAGCATCTTTTACCATTTCATCGGTAATATGATGGATAGCACTGGCTTCCTTTGGAATAGGGCATTCTGGGTTGATTAACTCTACAAAGGAGCGATCTTCTAGGGGGTCATAAGCTGCAATTTCAATGATTCGATCTTTAGCAGATTTTACTCCAGTTGTTTCTGTGTCATAGTAAATAGGTCGTAATTTTTTCATAAACCCTCTGTTTTTAACGGATTATAGATTACAAAATTAAATTGATCTATCATTTTATCATAAAAAGAAGAAGGGCTAGATTCTTAGCTTTTCAATTTTTATCATATATAGTATCCTGATTGTCAATAAATTAGGAGTTATCATTATGCGCTTATTAAGTGTAATTTTTGGGATCATTTGGCTTTCTGGTTGTTACCAAATACGTGGCGATGAGGATTTGCGTACAGTGCCAGTAACAAACAACCCCACTATTGTACCAAATAAAGGTGGTTTCCCTCCTTTTCCTTCAATGTGATTGATTTATTTATTTTAATTGCGCTAGTTTAAGTTTTAATGAAAAAAAAATCGACTATGAAAAAGCAAACTGTAATTACGTACAATTTTTTTCCAAGTAATTTAGAAAAAGAGATTGCCTTAATTGGTAAGGACAAACTTCTTTTTGTACTCGAGCAAATGCTATTGATACGCAATTTTGAAACACGAGCTGAAGGAGCTTACCTGCAAGGTAAAATTGGTGGCTTCTTTCATTCTTATATTGGTCAAGAAGCCGTTCAAACAGCTGCTATTTTTGCCATGGGGAAAGATCAGTGGTGGGCCACTTCTTATCGTTGTCATGCCTTGGCCCTATTATTAGGGGCTACGCCCAACGAACTAATGGCAGAGTTATTAGGTCGTAGTAATGGTAATGCAAAGGGGCGTGGTGGTTCAATGCATTTTTTTACAGAGCAGCTTTTAGGGGGATTTGGAATTGTAGGAGGACAAATCCCTATTTCAACGGGTGCTGCTTTTAGCATTAAATATAAACAAAAAAATGCTTTAAAAGAGTCCAAGCAAGTTTCTGTGTGTTTTTTGGGAGAGGGAGCAGTAGCTCAGGGCTCTTTTCATGAATCACTGAACTTAGCCTCTTTGTGGGATCTTCCTTGTATATATGTGATTGAAAATAATCATTGGGGTATGGGAACCCATGTAGCACGAGCTCTTTGTTTAGAACCGATTGCAGAGACAAAGGCACCGAGTTTTAACATGAAAGGGTATACTTTAGATGGCATGGATTTTTTTAACTGCTATGCAGGTTTTTCTGCAGCATTTGAAGAGGTCAAAAAAACATCTCGTCCTGTTTTAATTGAGGTGATTACGGAAAGATTTAAAGGGCATTCCATTTCAGATCCTGCTTTGTATCGCAGTAAAGATGAATTAAAAAATAATATGCAAAAAGATCCTATCTTGTTGTTAATGCAAGTTATGCAAAAAGCAAACATGATCACAGAGAGCGAATATCAAGCTCTTAATCAAAAACAGAAAGAAATAGCAATAGATGCTTTAAAATATGCGGATCAAAGTCCTTGGCCCGATCCAGCAACACTAGAGCAAGATGTATTTGCTCCATTAGAAGAGAGTAACACATGAGCACTCAACTAACGGAAATGAGAGAAGCGTTGCGGCAAGCTCTTGATGAAGAGATGCAGAGAGACCCACGTGTTTTTATTATAGGGGAGGAAGTAGCAGAATATAACGGGGCTTATAAAGTGACTAAAGGGATGTTAGAAAAATGGGGCCCTGACCGAGTGATAGATACTCCTATTGCAGAGCTTGGCTTTTCTGGGCTTGCTATCGGATCTGCCATGACAGGATTAAAACCTGTGGTTGAGTTTATGAGCTTTAATTTCTCTTTTGTAGCTTTTGATCAAATCATATCTAATGCCATCAAAATGTATTATATGTCAGGCAGTAGATTTTCTGTGCCGATTGTTTTTCGTGGCCCCAATGGAGCAGCAGCACAGGTTTCTTCACAGCATTCGCATTGTGTAGAGGCTCTATATGCTAATTTTCCTGGATTGATTGTCATTGCTCCTAGCAATCCTTATGATGCAAAAGGTCTTTTGAAATCAGCCATTCGTCAGAACAATCCCGTGCTCTTCTTAGAAAACGAGCTTTCCTATGGGGATAAAATGGAAATCCCCACAGAAGAGTACTTAGTGCCGATTGGAAAAGCACACATTGTTAGAGAAGGGAATCATGTCACATTAATATCACATAGCCGAATGGTTTTACTTTGTGAGGAGGCTGCAAAAGAGATGCAAGCCCAAGGAATTCAAGTGGAACTCATCGATTTGAGAACCATTAAGCCCCTTGATATCGATACCATTGCAAATTCTGTACGTAAAACCCATTTCTGTGTTCTTGTAGAAGAAGGGCATATATTTGGGGGAATTTCTGCAGAAGTGGGCTTTCAGATTATAGAGCATTGTTTTGATGATCTCGATGCTCCTCTTATAAGGGTTGCTCAAAAAGAAACACCTATGCCTTATTCTAAGGTATTGGAAAAGCAGACTATGCCCACTAAAGAGCAGATTATCGAAGCGGTGCAAAGAGTTTTAGCTTAAAGGAGTATCTATGCCATTTACTGTAACCATGCCAAAATTATCTCCTACAATGGAAGAAGGAAATATTGTAAAATGGCTTAAGAAAGAAGGCACACACATTAAAGCAGGAGATGCTTTTATCGAAATAGCAACAGATAAATCTACAGTAGAGCATGCTGCTTTAGATGAAGGGTGGTTGCGCAAGATTTTGATTCAAGAAGGGCCAGCACAGGTAAATCAAGCAATCGCCATTTTCACCGAACAAGAAAATGAAAGCATAGAAGGATATCAGCCAGAAGGAATTTCTGTTACGCCAGAATCAGCTCCTCAAGAACATAAAAAACAACCAGATTCAAATGTAGAAAAGCCTTCGTTAGAGCCTACAACTAGAATAAAAGCATCTCCTTTAGCTCGCAAGGTTGCAAAAAAACAAGGATTGAATTTAAATCTTGTTAAAGGTTCAGGTCCAAAAGGTAGAATTATGAGTCGAGATCTTGTTTTTGCAGCATCAAGTGCTACTATGAAGCAACAAGAGCTTCCTAAAAGAGCTGCTGGAGAGTTTGAAGAAGAGACTTTATCTCCCATGCGTAAAGTGATTGCCCAGCGTCTGCAAGATGCAAAAAGCTTAATTCCTCACTTTTATTGCGCACAAGAAGTGCAAATGGATAAAATCGTCTCTCTAAGAGAAGAGCTAATTTCTTTAGGTATTAAGCTGTCTTTTAACGATTTCATCCTGCGTGCTACTGCTTTAGCCTTAAGAGAGCATCCTCATGTAAATTCTGGGTTTAATTCTGAATCTCGTACAATCATGCGTTTTAAAACCATTGATATAGCAATAGCTGTAAGCATACCTGATGGGTTAATCACACCAATTGTTCGCTTAGCTGATTATAAAAATCTGCAAGAGCTTTCTAAAGAGGTGAAATCACTGGCTATAAAAGCGCAGGCGAATAAGTTAAAAAGGGAAGAGTATGAAGGTGGCTCATTTACCATTTCCAATTTAGGGATGTATGGCGTTTCAGAATTTGTAGCGATCATTAATCCACCTCAAGCTGCTATTTTAGCTGTAGGAGCGATTGAAGAAAAACCCATTGTAGTAGATAAAAAAATAGTAGTAGGCAAGACAGTAAAACTTAACCTATCCGCTGATCATCGAGTATTAGATGGAGTGGATGCAGCTAAGTTTTTAAAAACGCTACAAAAGTATTTAGAAGCGCCCTCTATACTTCTTCTATAACCACATCTTGCGCTTAAAAAACCATAGAAAAAGTAAACTAAATCCAAAAATCAAAGATAAAATAATAGCAAAAGCATGCATGTTATCCGCAAAAGGCAGGGCTATGTTCATTCCGTAAACGCTGCTTACAATAGTGGGGATGTTAAAGATAATAGTTAATGCCGTTAGCAGCTTAATTGTTTTGTGTAAATTATTTGTGAAAATGATCTGATAAGAATCTCTTAAACTTCTAATACTTTTTAAAGCAATCTCACAAATGGTTTCTGATTGTTTTAAAGAATGGAATACATCTTCTAAAAGAGCTTGGTCTTTATCTTGCAGGGGAATGTATTTTCCAGAAGGAAGTTCTTTCAATACCAATTCCATCGGCTCTAGACTAGAGAGGTATTGATTCAGAATTTCTTCCTGACGAGTTAATATAGTGATATCCTCACTGTCTACACTGATGATTTCCTTTTCCTGCATTAAGACGTAATAACGCACTTTTCTGATCTGCATCGTGAATTCTTGAATCACCCGCATACATAAATGAATAACTAATTTAGAGCGTTGTGTTGTAGCAAATGTATTTGGTTTATTCAAAAAACCTCGCAATATACCATTTTTTTGAGGGCTAATGGTAATAAAATAGCAAGGGGTGACAATCATGGTTAGAGTTTCTGTATATAAACCCACAGCATTGTCTAGTTCAATAGGACAACGAGAAAAAATCAGTACATTATTTTTAATATGATCAATACGAGGAATTTCATAACGATCAAGACTGTCTTGAAGATCGCTATATTCTAATCCAATCAACTGACCTACTTGATCTAAATCAGCAGCTAATGCTTCTTCCAAATGAATCCAGCAGCCATCTTTAGCAGAGGGAATCGGAATAAAAGATTCGTCTTTTGCTGTTTTAAAGAAGTATTCGATCATTTTTCCATAGCTTTGTCTATTTAGTTTAAGCTATGGCAAAATATAGAATTTAAGTGCAATACTAAAAAAGACTTAATGGGTATTGATAAGCATTTCTAATGTTGTCTTACCAGTATATGCAGTTCCCCAAGATTGATTCCCTAAAGAGTACCCAAACCATTCTGTTCGAGTTATGGATTGACTAGGATCTTTTTTATTATATACAGAGAAGTCTTTTGATGCTTCTTTCGGAGAATATACGGCAAAAAAACTGTAATACAAGCTATTATCTTGTTCATATAGAACATCTACTCGTTTTTCTACTTCTGCGTGGTTTTCCATATACCTATAATAAAGAGCAGATACAAATACAATAAGTGCTTTTGCAAGACTTTCAATGGCAGAAGCAACAGCCCATAATCTACAAAAGACTTGGATAGAAGGATTCTTTGCTATTTGTTGAGGGCTCAATTTATTGTGGTAGTGAAAATACCAACGCTCAAAAGCTACTTGGCCTCGTAAAGCTCCTCCAGCTTGAGCAAAAGAACTTACTGCACTTACAAATCTATTTAAACTTTCCATAAGTTTCCCTTCTTTTAAAGGGATTAAAAAGGATATTTTACATAAGTTTATTATAAAAAACAATATAAACTTTTTTTAAGTAACTATTCATGTTTAAAAATGCAAATACTTTAAAAAATCAAGATGAAAGCTAGAATACTTAATGATAAATATGTAAAACAATATTTATTAATTATATTACATAACACTGACTTAAGCCTTCATACAGTGTCTGAGCATTCTGATACTCGTTTCTTTAAAACTTAAAAGAGCATTTTGATTTAGTAAGGAGTTTTTTTAGAAAAAAATCACTTGTTTAGCTTTTTAAAGCTGCTTTTTCTAAGTCTTCAACTCTTTTTTTTAGTTCTTCGATTTGCGCTAAGTACTTTGGAATATTTCTCACCCGTGCTTGTTCTCTGTTGTATTTGGGAAGAGGTATGACAGGGCTGCCTCCGTATTTGCCTGGTTTGTCAATGGATTTACTAACTCCACCGCGGGTAGCAATCATGACATTACTGGCAATTTCCACATGACCTACAACGCCTACTTGTCCACCAAACATGACATTTTCACCTGTTTTTACAGAGCCAGCAATCCCTGTTTGAGATACAACGATATTATGAGATCCAAGGCTTACGTTATGGGCGATCTGAACGAGGTTATCAATTTTTGTTCCTTTACCGATTCTAGTTGCTTTAAAACGAGCTCGATCGATTGTGGTATTAGCACCTATTTCTACGTCATCTTCGATGATAACAGAACCGAGCTGCTCTAATTTAGAATGTTGGCCGTTTTGATCTGTCGTGTATCCAAAACCACAGGAACCAATGACAACTCCTGGTTGTAGAATGACGCGATTACCAAGGATGGTTTTCTCTCGAATGGTTACGTGAGAATAGATAGTGCACTCTTCTCCAAGGCAGCTATTAGGACCAATAAAAGTGAAGGGGTAAATGATGCAACCGTTACCAATTTTTGTATTTTTATCAATTACAACAGAAGGGCCTATTTGTACGTTTTGACCAATTTCTGCGCTTTCGTGAATAATTGCACTGGGATGGATTCCTTTAAAACCAGAACTGTTTTGAGGGAGTAAGAGAATTTTTATAATTTTTTGAAAGGTAATGGAAGGATTATCAGATAGAAGAAAATTTTTCCCTTCTTCTACAGGAAAAGTACTTTCTATACAGATTACTCCTGCTTTAGACTGGCTTACTGATGTGCGATAACGAGGGTTAGCTAAAAAGGAAGCATCTTCAGAACCCGCATTTTCTAGGGAGTCAACGTTATTAATGAGGTGATTTGGATTGCCTACTAAAGTTGATTCTGTAAGCGCAGCAATTTCTTGTAGAGTAAATTTTTTCATATGATTGATGGGCATTTATTTAGATGGATAAATGCCCAGCTCCTTTTCGTTTTTAATTCTTTATACACAAATGAACTATTTTACCACTTCATGCTTTGGTTCATTAGGAGTTTTTTTTTGTGCCTGCGCTATTTGATCGAATTTTTCATCTAATTTTTTAACCACTGTGTTGGTTATATCTAATTCTTTAGGATAATAGTGACACGCATCGCTTTTTAAAATGACACAATCATCTTTCATTTCTTCTAGAGCTTTGTCAATATTGCTTTGTAGCTTTTGGCCAATCTGCATTTCTTTTTGATAGAGAATTTGCTGGCATTCTTCGTACATACCCTTTAACTCTTGACTCAATCTAGCATAATCATCTTTTGTACGTTGTTCTGCTTCCGGGCTCATGCTATCTAAAATGGTTGGATCGCTTAACTTTTTAACAACTTCTTCGAGTTCTTTGCTTTTTTCTTCCATTAAAGTTGCTTTTTGATTTTTAAGACTTTCGAAGGCTTCTTGCTCTTGCTTGCCCAGCTTAGAGTTCATAAAACAGTCTCTAGTATTTACTACTTTGTATTCAGCAGCCATTAAAGATGTACTAAGAGCTGTAAAAAACAATACGGTCGAAATAAATGGATTCTTCATAAGATATACTCCTTGTTAAAATTGTCCACCCATAGAAAAGAAAAATCTACGCACTTCACTGCGTCCTGAGGGATTGATTGGGAAACCCATTCCTAAAGTAATAGGAACTCTGTTTGCTATCTCAATACGTGCTCCAAAACCGGCACTAAATTTAAAGTCTTTAACATACCAGCGTTTTAATCCAATGCTTCCTGCATCTACAAAAATAAATCCATCTATAAAGGGGAGGATTTTATGTAAATATTCAAGAGATAATACAGTAGAGGAAATACCACCAGTTGGATCTCCGTTAGAAAAATGTTCTCCTAGATCAAAGTCACGGTAACCACGCACAGAGTTAATTCCTCCAATAAAGAAACGCTCTCCTAAAGGAATCTGCGTGGGTTGACTTGTTCTGCCAACGGGCTCAATAAAATTAAAATCAAAACGAGATTTAAAAGTCCCACATTTCCAAAGAGGTATATAGTAGCTATTTAAGTAAGCAAAGCGCCAAAAATAAAAATCTCCTCCTAAACCAGCAAACTCTGTTTCTAAGCGTGAGCGAAACCCTTTATGTGGTTTAAAAGGGTTATCAGTAGAATCAAAAGTAAGAGATGGTCCAAATCCTGATACAATCCCTTGTTGATTCGCTTGCTCTCTTTCTAAAGGAGTAGCGCTTTGTGTTATATGTGTTCTGGAATTATTGAAGCGATATTTCAGCCCAAAAGTCCAGAAATTATTAAGGGGATAAGAAGCGTGTAAATCAAAACCTAGTTTTTGAATATCATACTTTTTGGAAGTTAATTCGCTATAGGTATTAAATACATCAAAACCTACTCTCCATAAACTATCGCAAAAGTAAGGGTTTAACCAGGAGAGTGTGTAGGCTTGTTGTTTTTTTCCAAAGCTTAGACGAAGATGCGCATATTCGCCTCCTCCTCTTAGGGCTGCAGGGCCTTCTGAGAAAAGCCTTGCAAAGCCTTTAATATTAAAGTTTGCTTCAGAAAAATCTAATCCGCCAAAAATGCTTTCTGCACTACTAAATCCTACAAATAAGCTAGCATGGCCGGTTTTGGTTTCTTTCACTTCAATGTAAATATCTCGGTAGTTTTCGCCAAATTGTTCTTCATCTTCTGTGCGAACTGCATATACATTTACGCTTTCAAAATAGCCCACATTTTGCAGCCTAGCTTCTGTAGCTTGCAGCTTTGCTGTATCAAAAGTTTCGCCTGGTATGAGAAGTGATTCGCGCAAGATGACATGGGTTTGTGTAGCCATATTTCCATATATCCGAATCATACCAATGCGATATTGCTTTCCCTCATCAATATGAAAAGAGATATTAAAAGCTGTATCGGCTACGCATGGTTGAGCTTCAGCTTGAACATTTGCTTCTAAATATCCTTTGCGTCCGTATAAGTCTTTAATTGCTTGCAAGGTTTTTCGTAATTTTTCAGGCGAGTATACATCGCCTTCATGGATGAGAAAAAGCTTTTCAATTTCTTCGTTAGAAAATAATTCATTACCTTCAAATTGAATAGCATTAAAATGAAAAACAGGTCCTTTTTCTGTAGAAATAATCAGAAGAATTTTCCCTTCTATTTCAGCTTCATGAATTTGTATGTCAACCTTTGCATCCGCATATCCTAAGTTTTGCAGATAATTGACAATGGTTAGACGGTCTTGCTCTAAGCCCTCTTCATGGTAGGTCCCTTTGCCTGTTAGCCAGCTAAGCAGATTATACTTTTTTGTGTAGATCATTCCCAATAATTCACTTGTTTCTTCTTTTGAGAAACCTTGAAAGACAATGTCTTCAATTCGACCTGATCTGCCCTCGTGAACTTCAATATTAATGGAGACTTCATTTGTTTTTGGGTGCGGCACAGTTATGTATTGAAGCTGTGATTCAAAATAACCTTTTTTAACGTAGTATTCCTTAACTTTATTAAAAGATTTGTTAAAAGATTGTCGATTAAAAACAGTATTAGGCTTAAGGCCTAATTCTTTTTGCAGAGCTGTGGTTTTAATTTTTTTATTTCCATTCCATGTAATAGAGCGAACTTTAGGTCTTGGCCACATTTTTAATGTGATATATACTTGTTGGTCTTGAACTTGTATGGAAGGTTCTACACGATCGTATTCTGCAACAAGTGTTTTTAAGTCCGCGTCAAAATCTGCTTGAGAAAAAATATTCCCCACTTTGCTTTTGAGCTTAGAAAGCACAACTTGAGGATTAAAAGAGGTATTTGTGCTCAAGTCCTCTACTTGTAAATCAATGTCAGCAATACGACATTCTTCAAACATCACTGTTGAAGAAGAAGTAAAAGCTAACGACAAGGATGAGAGACTAGTGAAAGCGATTAAAGAGAGATATGTGGCAAGCTGTTTGATCATTTGATATTTCATCCGATGGCGTGTTTTATTCTAAGAGCGATACAAATGGATTGATTATAAGAAAATTGCTGGAATTTTTGCAAACTACTAACTTTTATTGATTTTTTTAAAAAGAGTGTCTTCCTGTAAAAGATCTTGCAAGAGTGCCTCCATCGACAAAATCTAAACAGCTTCCTATAGGTAATCCAAAAGCTAAACGAGAAATGTGCACATCGCTTGCTAGCTGTTCTTTTATGTATAAAGCCGTAGCTTCCCCTTCTAAGGTAGAATCTAAAGCTATAATTACTTCTTTAACCAAGTGGTTTTTTACTCTTTGTTTAATCTTTTCCATGGGTAAGCAATCTACATTTTTCCCTTCAATGGGGGAGAGTAATGACCCTAATACATGATATAACCCTTGGTACATCCCCATTTCTTCTAGGGCATAAGCGTCTTTTACAGAGGCAATTAAACAAAGCTGAGACGTATTGCGATTGGGTAAATGACAAAAATGACAGTAGTTTTCCTCTGCTAAGCAAGAGCATTCGGGACAAAAGGCAACCTTTTGATTTAACTCAGAAAGAGTAGCAGAAAAATGTAGCACATCTTCTAAAGGCCAATTAAATACTTGAAAAGCAAACCTCTCAGCTGTCCTATTGCCTACGCCTGGAAACTTTTTAAATAAATGAATTAGCTGCTGAAGGTGCTTAGGGTATTTAAGCATTTTTTTAATTTTTTTGGTTAATTTACAATACGATAATAGAATTTGCATAGACGTGCAATGGAAATTTTAAATGATAAAAGGCTTAAGAAAGGCAAAAAAACAAAACACTTTCATTTTTTAACAGACTGAGATAAACTTTTTCGATAGAGTGTTAAATATTTAAATTTTATTTTGGTTTATGGTTCAAAAAGCGCGTATTATTTCTACTGGTTCCTATCTTCCTAAAAAAGTACTATCAAATAGCGATTTAGAGAAAATGGTCGATACTTCAGATGAATGGATCTTCTCTCGTACAGGAATGAAGGAAAGAAGATTAGCTGCAGCAGATGAACCCACTTCTGAAATGGGATTTCAGGCAGCTAAAAAAGCCATTGAGAAAGCAGGCATTGATATAGAAGAAATTGATCTTATTTTATTTGCTACTTTAACACCGGATTACCCCTTTCCTAGCACAGCATGCCTAATACAAGCTCGTCTAGGTGCTTTTAATGCAGCAGCAGTAGACTTGCAGGCTGCATGCACCGGGTATATTTATGCTTTATCCCAAGCTAAGGCTTATGTTGAGTCAGGGATGTATCGCTCTATTTTAATTGTTGCTTCTGAAAAGCTCTCTTCCATTGTTAATTATCAAGATCGGGCTACTTGTGTTCTTTTTGGAGATGGTGCAGCAGCCTGTGTTGTTGCAGCAAAAGGAAAAGGGTTATTCATTTCAGATATTTGTTTAGGAGCTGATGGAAGATTAGCTGAACTATTGATTATACCAGCTGGAGGGTCAAAAAAACCAGCTTCTATAGAGACTGTTCAAGCAAACCAACACTATCTGCAAATGGAAGGAAAAGAGTTATTTAAACATGCGGTGCGTAGAATGGAAATGGCGGCTAGCTGCTGCTTGGAAAGAGCCTCTTTAAAAAAAGAGCAGATCAAATGGCTGATTCCTCATCAAGCAAATATGCGTATTATTGAAGCTATTGCAAAACGCTTTGATGTGCCAATGGAACGTGTTTTTTTGACATTGCATAAATATGGAAATACATCTGCTTCTTCTGTAGGAATTGCTTTAGATGAGCTCTTAAAAGAAAAAGATTTAGAAGAGGGAGATAACATCTTGCTAGTAGCATTTGGTGCAGGGCTTACTTGGGGAGCTACTATTTTAACCTGTGGAGGGGAAAATGCATAGATGGGCATTTGTCTTTCCGGGTCAAGGGACACAATATACAGGAATGGGAAAGGACTTTTACGATGCTTTTCCTGTAGCCAAAGAAGTATTTCAAGAAGCTGATGAAATTTTACAGCAAAATTTTTCTTCTATTATTTTTGAAGGTTCATCAGAAATTTTAACCCTTACCAAAAACAGCCAAATTGCTATTTATCTCGTAAGTATGGCTATTCTGCGTGTTTTGCAGACGCAAATTCCTCTTTTTAAACCAGCCATTTGCGCAGGCTTGAGCTTAGGAGAATACACAGCTTTAGTCGCTTCTGAAAAAATCAGCTTTAGTGATTGTTTAAGACTGGTACAAGTACGTGCTGAGGCTATGCATGAAGCTTGCAGAGAGACCGAAGGAACGATGCAAGTTGTACTAGGACTTACTGAAGAGCTGGTTGCTGAATCTTTGCAAGAAATAAGCCCTAAAAGCGGTCCTGTTTGGATTGCTAATATTAACTGTCCAGGTCAAATTGTTATTGCAGGTAGGATAAAAAATATTACAATAGCAGCCGAATACCTCAAGCAAAAAGGGGCTAAACGCATCATTGACTTAGAAGTTGCCGGGGCTTTTCACAGTGGCCTGATGCAATCTGCTAAGGAGAAGCTTTTTGATAAGATTGAAAATGCTGCTATTTATGAAAGTAAAATTTGTTTTACTATGAATGTTCCTGGTAAAATAGTTGATTCTGTTTCTATGATTAAGCAGTATTTATTAGAACAAGTGACAAGTCCTGTTCGTTGGCAGCAGTCCATTTTAGCTATGCAAGATTTTGGGCTGCAAGCTTACCTCGAAATAGGACCTGGTAAAACATTAAGTGGAATGAATAAAAGAATTGGAGTACAAGATCCTACTTTGCATATAGAAAAAGTAGCCGGCTTAGATGGATTAGTGCGTCAATGGGAGTCTTTATGTCGCTCTTAGCAAACAAAAATGCTTTGATTACAGGAGGTACTGCTGGTATTGGTAAAGCTATTGCTTTAGCATTTTTGCAGCAGGGAGCAAATGTAGCCATTTTAGGAACAAATAAAGAACAAGCAGCCCGTGTTGTAGAAGAGTTGCAAGCCGCTAAGATTAATCAACAGCAAAAAATAGAATCCTTTCTTGTAGATGTCTCTCTTAAGCTAGAAGTTGACAACGTAATTAAAGATTTGTTGTCCTCTTGGAACTCGATCGATATTTTGATTAATAATGCTGGCATTACTCGTGATGGCCTATTGATTAGGATGAGCGAAGAGGACTTTGATCGAGTCATTGCAGTAAATCTCAAATCGCTTTTTAATTTATGTCGCTCTGTTGTTCCTCATATGGTAAAAGCTCGTAGTGGAAATATCATTAATATTTCCTCCATTGTAGCTTCAACAGGTAATCCAGGTCAGTTTAATTATGTGGCATCTAAAGCAGGTGTTGAAGGTGCTACAAAGGCGCTAGCAAAAGAAGTTGCTTCTCGCAATATTCGCGTCAATTGCATAGCGCCTGGGTTTGTCCAGACGCGTATGACAGATAAATTAACAGAAGTGCAAAGAGAGCATATCTTAAATCAGATCCCTATGAAAACTATGGGTAAGCCTGAAGATATTGCAAATGCAGTTGTTTTTCTGGCAAGTCATCTTTCTAACTACATCACAGGCCAAATATTGACTGTAGATGGCGGAATGGTGATGTGATGATTTTGATAAATATAACTTAACTAAAGGATAACTTATGTCCCCTGAGAAATCTGTTGAACAAGAAGCTCTTGAAAGAGAAGTGCTTGATATTGTTATTGAACAACTGCAAGTCGATCCTTCTACAGTTTCCTTAGAAAAATCTTTTTCAGAAGATCTTAGTACAGACTCTTTAGATCTTACAGAGCTAATTATGGCATTTGAAGAGCGTTTTGGGTTTGAAATCCCACAAGAAGAAGCAGAAAAACTACACATTGTTAAAGATGTAGTGGATTATATTCAAAAAAATCGTAGTGAGAATAAAAGACCCCCTTCTGAAAAACCCCCTGCTGCTTAAGTTTTAGGGCTGCTTATCAGCAGCCCTAGACTCAATTTGTCTTGAGCTTTATATGAATCAGGTTTTTAAAAGACCTATTGTAATATCTTGATTATCTATTTAGCTGAAAATCAAAAACTTAATGCTGTTTATGCGTTGCTGTTGTATAGGCATGCATAATAAGAACCTAGTTTTTTTATTATACTTATTAATTAATTTCTGTTATTATTATTTAATAAAAAGGCGATCTTATGAATCCTATAATAACCCATGAAATTAAAGCTTATTCATTTTTTTCTGCTTTAGCAAAAGAAAATATATCCCTAGCAAGGATTCATATTCATTTTTTTTTAAAAAATATTCCAAATAGTTCTAATCCACCTAGTTTAAAAAATAGATTCATTAGTCTTATTAAAGCATCTGGACTAGCTTTAAGAGCTCTTCTATTGTGCCTACCGCTTATCAATAAAATACCCAAACTCCCTTCTAAAGAAGCAGTACTTGGTGCTGTAAGCAAAGACGGTATGTTATTGGAATATGTTCCCGCACACTTAAAGGAAGACATAGAAATTGTAAACGCTGCTATAAAGAATAACCCAGAAGCTCTAAGCTTTGCTTCTAAACAAGTAGTGCTTACTGTTGTAGGTGAAAATGGCATGTTGCTACAATACGTCCCTGAGGACTTAAAGGAAGACATAGAAATTGTAAACGCTGCTATAAAGAATAACCCAGAAGCTCTAAGCTTTGTTTCTAGAGAAGTAGCCAGTGGGTTTATAATACAGCGTAGTGAATTGCTAAAATACGCTTCTAATGATCTAAAAGAAGACCAAGACTTTATACTTGAGCTTATTCCAGAACCAGATATGTCAGAATGGGAAAGCTTTCGAACAGAACATTCAAAACTTCGTGTTAATTGTTCACAAGATTTTGCTTTTAGTCAAGTTCCAAAAATACTGAAGCATATTTCTTTAAAGCTAAAGGAAGATTCAGATTTTATGGTCCGTGTAGTAGAGAAAAACTTTTGGGCTCTTCTGGAGTGTGCTTCTGGGAAAGTTGAGAAGGATGTTTTAGATGCTATGCAAAGCAAAGGTAAAGATCTAAGTGGTTTGAAAAAATTTACTCAAAATTATAAAGCTCGATTAAACAGTGCTTAAAGCTTCTAAGCTTAATGTGAGAAGAAAAAAAGTTAACTTGCTTAATATCAGCAAGAGATTGTATTGCTCCCTATTCTGTATAATATATCATAATTAACTTACAGGTTTGTTCTATAAATAATAAAATAGTTAGTAGAAATTAAAGGAGTGTATTATTTCAGCCCCTATAAATAACAATAAAGCATTTTTATTTTTTAAAAACATAGGAACTCTTGTTGGTTTGGGTTACCCCGCGCCTAAATTAAAGAACTTTAATGCTTCCACTGAATCCTATATTAACTTTCTAGAACTGTTGTTGAAGGATCCTTTACAAAATCGTTTGTCTAGTGAAGAGAAAAAAAAGCAAGATCAACTATGGACAATGATCACACTACTTAAATCTGAATTTTGTAAACATAAGCTTAACAACATTTTCTCAGCTGCGATTCAAAATATCCCAACTTCTGAAGAGGATGCTAGTCAGATTTTTAATTGCTTACCAAAAAATCAGGATATAGGTCTGGGTCAGAATATAGATCTAGGCCGGATTTATGCGCAGCAATATACAGAGCAGTTTTGGAAATGGATAGGTAGTGAAATTGTCTTCCTTCCTCCTGATTCTACTTTGTTATTTCTCAAAATCTGTCTGAATTCTCGTGATTTTACTCCTTTAGATACAAATGTATGGGAAGAGCTTTTAGTTCTACCGGGTTGGAGTGATGTTCAAAAAAAAGAAATTAAAAATTTCAAACTAAAACATGAGTTTATCAATAAGAATAGTAATTGTTTAGCTTATATAAAAGAGCAAGAGTCTGGATTAGCTAGAAAAGCTCCATTTTGTGTAAAAAACCAAAAAGAATTACAAAAACAATACATGAGTCAATATCGTTTATTGCTTAAATTTACAGAGAGTTTTTTTCAAAAAGTATTTGATACCAGAAGACAAGATCTAGATCAGCAAAGTAAAATGATGGATGCAGTAAACACATCAGGAGATGCTTTTTTTCAAGGGATATCTTCGTTAATTCAGAAAATGTCTTGTTTTATGGGAAAAGAAAACTTTTCTTTTGAATTAGGTTCATGGGAAGATCGCTTTTTAAATAATTTTAAAAACATTTCCTATAAAATTTTCGCTTGGAGAGTTAAAAAAATGCTTCCGAAACTGCTAACCTCCTTAAAGGAGGTAGTAAATAAGTTACAAAAGACAGATCAAGAGCTTCTACCCGTTCAAACGATGCAAAGAGGTTTTCTTGATGTTTTAGGTAAAGGTAGCCCGCAATATTCATCTCTTGAAGCAAACATAAAGCAGTTTGATTTAAGAAACACGCAATTCAATGAATGGAAAAAAGGTCTTTCTAGTTGTGAATTATTAAGCCGGTCTTTATTAGACTGTTTTGTTAAGCAACAAAAAGAAGAGCCAACAGAGAGTCAAAAGGCGCTTATCGAAAAAAATCAAAGAGAGCTTATAGAAGAGGAAGAAAAAGCTAATTTCCCTCAAGGAAAATCATTCCCTTTTCCCGTGTCATTAGACAGCGACAGCGAAGAAGAAGATTTTTTACAAGATCTTCTAGATATCCAACCAACTAGCACCGCTGTATTGAATGTACCTGTTTTTTCTTTTTCTGAAATGGATGCCTTTTTAAAAAATCCTAATCAGGTAAATGGCTGCTTAAGTAAGGGTGCTAATGGGATTTTAAAACAGTTAAAAACCCATCTTTTAAAAAGACAAGTTGATCTTCCAAATGAGTTAAAAACTCTGAAAAATACAAAAATTCATGAAATACATGCTCAATTGGTATTAGCAACAGCAGCTCAAGAGCAAATTATACAAGCAATACAGGATCAAAGATGGAATCATATAGTTTTAGGATTTCGCAACATATTCATTCACTGCCATTTTGCTATTGAGCAGATGCTTTCTCTAAAGGTTTTAACAGAAAATAAAGAGGTTGCAAATACCCATGATTTAAGCGAGTTAGCAAAAAAAGCTCATATAGATAGGTTGGACGAGCAAATAAATTTTTTAAAGGGTATTGGAATGCACCTTTGGTTTTGCTATCCAGGGGACTATCGAGCTTTTTATCCAAACGACTGTCCAAAACCCTTTATCTTTTTAGAAAAGTTATTCCATCCATATAGAGGAAAAAATCTTGATACGAAGTTGCTTACAGAAGCGGTACAATTGTGTTTTGGAATGTATGGTCAAACTATAGAGTTTATTTCCAAAGTATCGTCTAGTTCTGATCAAAATCTTGATGAATTTTTAAAAAGAACAAAAGAGATTCAGCAAAAGACCCAGGCAAAAATCAATAAGAGTAAACATTCTAATAAGGGTTTAGCGGAATCGCCGCTTTTACAAAAACTGAAGGAAACATTAGATCTTTTTGAAAAGATCAAGATACCACCAGACCTTGAAGAAAAAGATCTTTTACAAAGACCTCTTAATACTATAAAAGAATACCTACAATTAATGAAACTTAGCTTAGAAAGTCCTCCGGAATCTCATACGCATAGCTTACAAAAATTTTTCCATATTGAAGTGCTAGCTAACATGGATAAGCTGTTTAAACATCTGTTTAGAACGATTATTCTTTTACAAACAGGAGAAGACAACCATTCTCATCATCTATTAACGCTTTTTCGATTAGCAGAAAAATTTTATGTAAAAGAGCTATTAACAGATCAGGATAAAGAAACTTTTGAAAAGATTAACTTAAGCATTACCCATCATTATTTGCATAAAAAATCTTCTGTTTCATTACAGAAAGAATATAAAAAATTCTTTAATCAGGCGGATAAATTAGCAACATGTTCTAAAGAAGACTCTACTCGTTTTGGTAAGAAAGATATTTCTTATCAAGATTTAGAAAAACAAAAAGAAGTGATCTATGCAGAACTAGAGCCTGCATTGGATTTGTTTCATAAGCTGTTACATCCTTTAATTTCTGAATTTGAAGAGTTAAATGCTTTTGAATTAAAAGGTGTTTAAGCTCTTTAAAAGATTTTAGTTCTGGATTTAATCGAAAAGAAGAGAAATACAAGAAAGCTGCTCAATGTGAGCAGAATGGCTGAGAGGGCATTGACAATAGGAGAAATCCCTGAGCGTAACATAGACAGTATGTACAGAGAAAGGGTTTGGCTATTACTGCCAGCGCAAAAGTAAGAAAGAATAAAGTCATCAAAAGAGAGAATAAAAACCAGTAGCCCTGTTGCAATAAGAGAGGGGCGCAATAGGGGTAGTATTACTCGTAAAAATGTCTGAATAGGTGTAGCTCCTAGCACTAAAGAGGCCTCTGTCATGCGATCGTCTAACTCTAAGAATCGAGCATAAACAATAGGAATAACAAATCCTAATCCTAAGACTGTATGGGCAACAATTAAAGTGCCAAGCCCTAAAGAAACCTTAATTATGGTAAAGAAGCCGAGCAAGCCAATGGCTAATACTGTTTCAGGGATGATGAGATTTCCATAGAATAGTGTTAAAAAAGTACGGATTCTTCCTCCTTGAGAGCAATAAAAGATTAAAAAAATACCCATTAATAGACTTAAAAGAGTTGCAGAAAAAGCTACGATTAAAGAGTTAAGAAAAGCTTGCCAAAGGTGTTCTGTTTGAAATAACTCCACATACCAATTCCAAGTAAAGCCTTGCCAAGGAGAGGGGAAAGAAGCCGTATTAAAAGAAAAAACAAGAAGAACAACTAAGGGAACATAGAGGAATAAATAAACCGCTGCAATAGATAAAAGAGAGGCAACTTTTGCTAAACTATTTTTTTGTTTCATAAGCACGCCCGGGGATCATACGATCGATTAAAAAATAAAGAAGAATAGCACTTACTAATAGACAAACCGAAGCCACTGCTGTAAAAGCCGCTCCCAATGAGCTTGTTTGTTCATCGAGAATAAAGCTAGAGATCACAGTTCCTACAAACATCCATTTATCTCCACCCATTAGCTCTGGAATGGCAAACTCGCCAAAAGAGGGAATAAATACTAAGAAAAATCCTGCCTGTAATCCTCTTTTAGTTAAAGGCAGTATCACACGGCGTAGAGTATGAAACCAACTTGCGCCTAAGTCATAAGAGGCTTCAATGAGGCGATTATCAATTTGTTCCATGGCTGAGTAAAGAGGCATAACCATGAAAGGCAAATAGTAATAGACCATCATGATCATAATGGCAAAAGGGGTATTTAACATATGCAAGGGAGAGTCTATAATCCCTATGAATTGTAAAAATTGATTAATGAGCCCTTTTTTTTCTAATACGAAGAACCAAGCGTATACATGTAGAAGAAAGTTGGTCCAAAAAGGCACAATTAATAAAAAAAGCAGCACATTTTTAAATCTCTTGCTATTAAAGGTCAAAAAATAAGCAAGAGGATAGGCAATGGTTAAGCAAATACAAGCATTGCTCAGAGCTAAAATTAAAGAGTTAAAAATCACTTTTAAATATACAGGACGTAAAAAAAAGGTAATTTTTTGCAGAGTTACACCTGCGATAGCACCTGCATCCGTTATGTATAAAAAACTAGAAACAAAGATTATAGCGAGTGGTAAATAGAAAAATAATACCTGCCATATCATTGCAGGCGATCCTATAGAAAATGGCAAATCAGAAGATAGTTTTGGCCTCATTTTTCTAAAATTACCACGTTCTCTTTTTGCCAATACAAAAACACCTCGTTATCATAATCAATGACCTCTTGTGGAAAATGCTCTTCGTTTTGTTCAAATACTTGAATGCGCATTCCATTTTTTATCAGAATATTATATTGAGTAGACCTTCCATGGTAAACAATAGATTGAACAGAGCCTTTTAAAGTATTAGAAAAGTTCGGGACGGCTTTTTTAGAGATAAAAATCTTCTCAGGTCGCAGACTAATCATGATCTGACGCCCTTCCTCCATCCATTCTTTTTTTTGTGGGATGTCAATTTTAAATTGACCTAGATTAGGAATATCAATTTCTGGGCCCTGATTTAGGTAACGCAATTGCCCGCTTAAGATATTTGTGGTCCCTACAAATTTTGCAACAAAAGAAGAGATAGGGAATTCATAAATTTCTTTAGGAGTACCTATCTGCTCTATTTCTCCTTTATGATTCATAATAGCCATTTGGTCAGCGACGGTTAAGGCTTCAAATTGATCATGAGTAACATAGATAAAAGTAGTTTTTAGTTTGTCTTGTAGCTCAATTAACTCAAGTAACATCTTTTCACGCAGTTTAAAATCTAAAGCAGCAAGAGGTTCGTCTAAAAGCAGAACGGTTGGCTCATCTACGATAGCTCTAGCTAAGGCAACACGTTGCTGTTGACCTCCAGAGAGTTGACTGGGATATTTATAGATATGTTGCTCCAAATGAAAAGATTCCAAGATCTTAATGACTTTTTGCTGAATGATTTCTTTAGAGAGTTTTTTAATTTTTAGACTATAGGCAACATTATTAAATACATTTAGGTGAGGGAAGAGGGCATAATTCTGAAATACTATATTGATAGGTCTTTTATAAATTGGCCAATTCGTGATCTCACTATCTCCTAAATAGATTCTTCCCGATTCAGCACTCTCTAATCCAGCAATTAACCTAAGTAAGGTAGTTTTACCACACCCACTTGGACCCAAAAGAGCAAAAAACTTACCAGCTGGAATCGTTAAGTTGACCTCTGGGATAATAACCCCGCCATCTAGCGATTTCCTTAAAGCTTCTAGCCGTATGCTTCGAGTTTTTTGTGTGATCATTTTGTTATCCGATACCTGGTTTATCTTTAACCTTTATAGGTGTTTAATTTTATGACCAAAATGTTTTACTGCATAGTATTTTTAGAGTAAATGGCAGAAGCTTATCTTTTTTATTTTTCTAAACTAGCATTTATCTATATATATTTTTTTAAATCCTCTTTTTTATCCTTTATTCAAATTTTTTTAGCTATTTTAAAGAACTGTCAGATTGAATCTTTCCTTGAGATAAAACCTGTTCTTTCTTATTTTTTCTAAAGTAGTTGATTTTATAGATGCATAACAAAAGTTTAGATATGAAACGAACAAAGCTTGTAATCATTGGCTCAGGACCCGCTGCTCTTACTGCCGCTATTTATGCAGCTCGTGCAAACTTAGAGCCCATTATCTTTGAGGGTTTTTCTTCAGGACCAGTTGGCGGACAGCTAATGACAACAACAGAGGTAGAAAACTTTCCTGGTTTTCCTGAAGGTATAACAGGCCCAGAGCTAATGGAGCGTATGCGCAAACAAGCATTGCGCTTTGGCACAGAAATTTTGACAGAAGATGTGATTGCGGTAGAGTTAGAAAAAAAGCCATTTATGATAAAGGGACGTCGAACCTCAATACAAGCAGATGCATTGATCATTGCAACAGGAGCAACAGCCCGTCGTCTTGATGTACCGGGATCTAAAGAATTTTGGCAAAAAGGGGTGACTGCATGTGCTGTATGCGATGGAGCTGCACCTATTTTTCACAATCAAGATTTATATGTGATTGGAGGAGGAGATACTGCTGTAGAAGAGGCTATCTTTTTAACAAAATATGGTAAGAAGGTTTTTTTGGTACATCGTCGAGAAGAGTTGCGTGCTTCTGAAATTATGGCTGATCGTGTAAAGAAACACCCTAAAATAGAAATCCTTTGGAACCATGAATTAGTACGAATTGAGGGAGATACCGTTGTACGCAAAGTAGTTTTAAAAAATGTAAAGACCCATCAAGAAAGTACTTTCTTGGCAGGAGGGGTATTTTTTGCTATTGGACATGATCCCAATACCAAATTTTTAGGAGGGCAGTTGAAGTTAAAAGAAAATCAATATATTCATGTAGATCTGGAAAGCTCTAAAACCAATATAGAAGGTGTATTTGCAGCTGGAGACGTGCATGATCATATGTATCGTCAAGCAATTACAGCAGCTGGATTCGGATGTATGGCGGCAATGGATGCAGAAAAGTGGTTGTCTGAAAAAGGACATCTTTAGATCATGCGCTTACTTATCATTGCTATTTTTCTTCCTTTAAGCTGTTTTTCTTTAACAACAAAGCCTTGGCTAGCTGATCTATTTGAAGCGGATTTAACACCAGGATACACCTATCGCCATTACCCCAACGTGCAAGGAGCAACCAAACATTTTGCTTCAAATGATCAAATTTTATCATTGGAATTAGGGGCTACTTTATCTACACGTTTTGATTTTGAGCTAGAATTAGAAGTTGCTCATACAACTCAGCAATCTTGGGGGATGCGCAGTGGTGCTATGCAAGTGCGCTATTTATGGTTAGATGATGTTGCAGGAGATCCTGTAAGCTTCATTACAGGACTTAGTTTACGTGATGTCTCTAAACGAAACTTGCGCGATGTAAGCTGTCCTTATGCTGCTCGTATAAATGGGGAATTATTTTCAGCTATTGGCAAAGAATTCTCTGATGGCTTCAACTGGAACACTCGTATTTATGCTTGGGCTGCAGTAGGGATCGCTAATCGAGGTTCTTGGTGGACAAGACAAGAAATCTCCTATGAGAACAATTGGTGTAATCGGCATAATTTAAAGCTGTTTTTACAAGGGGATTTTGGTTTTGGAGATCGTCGGCAAGTAGTAGTAGATCATTTTAATGGCTGGGGAAAATATCATCATCAATCTATTGATTTAGGTATCTGTTATAGATGTCAGCTAGATTATTACGGTACTTTTAGTATAAGCTATGCCTACCGTGTATTTGCAAGAACATTTCCTGAAAGAGTACATTGTCTGACTTTGCTATATTGTTTTCCCTTTTGTTTGTTTTAATCTGCTGCTTTCAGAGGGTACAGATAGAATACAGAAAAAAAATCAATGGCATAAATTTTTTTATTGTCATTATGATTTAAATCATAGAACATCCTTATTTTCTTTAAAGTTAGGGTGGTTATGAACAAATTATTTTCGCTTTTTTTGGCTCTATATATTTTCATGAATTTATTTGTGCAAGCAAATAAAGGATATGCTTATTTTTTCCCAATTCTGTATGAAAACACATGGACTGATTTTTGTTTAGAGCACCTTAAGGAGCTTTCTGACGAATGCAATGAACAGTATATTGATAAAGAGCTCATTACTCGATTATCCCATGATTCAAACCAGATTCCTACGATTTTAAATAGCTGTGATTTCCGCTTTTGTCTACAGTGCCAAGCTCCTGCTGCAAGAAGACTATGTATAGACGAGGACTGGACAGACGAAGAGGAAAATGTTTATGAAATTCTCTGTTATAAATGTAGATGTTTAAAAAACTGGTATAATCCAAATAATCTAGACGCGGATGAAGAAGATCTAAAAGATGAAGAAATCGTCGATGAATATTGGGATACTTGCAGCAACAAAGCTATTCCGCACAGCTATTTTACTATTCAAGCAAAGCCGTTTGTTTGCTTTCTTGAACAACACTTGAAGTATTGCAAAGAAAACCCTAGTTGTTTCTGCTACTGGCCTTATCTTTCTAAAATAGCTTGTGAGATAAGTGATACCGTTTATACGAAAGGGTATTCGTTAGTTGAAAATTCGTTTTTAGGCAAATTAAATAGCCCAGAGTTTAATTCATTAGATTTTGCTTCTTTAAATACCTATGGCATCTTAACTGCTTTATTTACTCATTCCTTCTTCTATTCGCAATACAGACAAGTTTTGCTTCAGCTGGCACAGTGGGAGGAGTCTCATGATCCAAATATTGCAAGAAGCGCAGCAACAATAGACTCCATTTATATAACTCTTGATAGCGTGCAACCTCATTTTTTACATCTATACTCACAATGCCTTAAAAAACACCCTCACCCTAAAATCTATTACGAAAGAGGGATGGTTCTTTTCCATCAAGGGAAAGCCTTAGATTCATTAGATGATATCCGTGCCCTGATTGGCTTTGCCCAACAAAACCATCATCAAGACCTATTAACTTCTGAGTTGTATCTTCAAGAAGGAACTGTTTATGCAGAACTGGGCCTATATGATAAAGCTGTTGTGAGCCTTAGTGAGGCAATCCACAGAGATCCAAACAATAAACAAGCCTATTTTGAACGAGCAGTCGCTTATTTTGAGCTAGGTCAGTTTGATTTATCTCTAGAAGATTATTTCTCATCCAAAATAAAACCCCAACCGATTTCACCAGATTCGTTGGAACTGATATCATTCTCTTTAGGCTTGACACAAGGAATCCTAAAAGGAGGAATGCAAGCTGGAGCTGAGTTCCTTCCTTCCTTATTATCCTCTATGCATGGTATTGGTCATGGGTTATGGGCTTTTGCTCAAGATCCAGTGCAAGTTTCCGTTGCACTTGTTGAAGCTACGCAAGCCTGCATTCAGTTCGTGAAGAATCACACATCTACAGAAGTTTTAACATCTCTTGTACCAGAGCTCAAAGAGCTGATTGAAACCTGGGATAAACTGGAAGATAATAAGCGAGGTGAAATCACAGGACATATCATCGGAAAATATGGAATCGATATTTTTGCAGGGGTTGGTCTTGTAAAAGGAATGAAGTTGTATAGAGAGCTTAAAAAAGCAAACAATCTTTTGACTCTCGAAGCTCTAGCAACCAGTAAAAAAAATAAGTCCCTTATCGCCTTAGAAGCTGCAAAAAGAGCGCAGACAAGAAAAAAGATTCTTACAAATGCAAATGTAAAAATCCAGTGGGATAAACAAGGAAAGCATATTCAGACACACAAAAATTTTCAAAAAAGCAAAAGCATATTAGAGCATCCAAATCCTCAGAAGCTTGCTCATGATTTTTGCGGGAAAGGAATGAAAATTGGAAATCAACAAGCAGGCACAGCGGGATATCAAGAAATAGTCGATTTTAAAGAATTCATAGGCTATTCGGTGGAATATGAGACCGGGAAGAAAACCGCTACAAGCTGGGGAAAGATTCATTATGCAAAGGGTGGCGTTCACATCGTTCCCACAAAGCCAAGGTTGTAAAAATGGAAGTCTCTTCAACAGGCTATGCTTTATTAGCCATGCAATGCGCTTTATTATATGTGGTTACTCCCGAATTAAGAGCTGTAGTTATAGGTATTTGTAAAAAAAAAAAGATATTATATATGCATTTTTATTATGAAGGAGAGGTTTCTGAAGAGCTCATAGAGCTTTGGCAATGCGCTGTTACTGAGGCAAGTGATTTAGAATCTAATTGGGAGCTTGATGATAGGATCGAAAGGCTCGACTATCCTCAAGAAATCCCTTCCCACGGGCGATACGCCTATCTTAGAAGAGAGCCTAACATGCTAAGTCAAAATGTTTCAGAGGTTCCTATAATTATCACAAGAGAAATAAAGGATTTTAAAGAAAAGATCGGTGTTTTTATCAGCCCTGTTTCTGAAGAAAAGGTAAGTACGAGCTGGGGAGTCATTCATACTACAAAAGATGAATCCCATATTATTCCAGCAAAACCTGCATCTTATAAGATTAAAGAAATAACTCCCATCGCCTACGCTTTGCTTGCAATACAAAGAGCTCTTCTTGGTCTTGCTACACCTGAGTTAAGAGGTATTGTAGCAGATATTCAGGACCAAGAGCTCTATATTCGCTTTTACTATGACAAAGGAATTTCTTATGAGATATTTGAGAGTTGGGAATTTGCTATTACGAAGGTAATAGCGGATATGGGATCGGATTATCTGTTTGATACAGGGATTGAAAGACTAGACTATCCGCAAGAAATTCCTTTCCGTGGACGATATGCCTATTTAAGGAAAGAGTGATGTTTCTTAATCGCAATCCAAATTCACGATCCAGCTAATAGTGGAGTTTTTTCTCAATTAGTACTGATTAAAAAAATTCTGAACTTTAATTGGCCGTTCAATAGGTATTTCTGTTGCATCTATTAAAACAACTTCATAGGGCATATCGCTTTTTAATAAGGCTTTACGCCCAGGAAGTGCAAAGTCAGGGTGCTTAAATCAGCTCGTCTTCTATCCAACGGATATACAGATTATCTAATAGCTAAATTGTTAATTATATTCAAATGTGTTAATATAACAAATGAGGTTAAATAATGAATTATTAATATAAAAGATATAAATCTGAAAAATAGACGAAAGAATTAATTAAAAAATAATTAGGAGAGTCTTATGTCAGGTGCTTTACCATTTAATCCAGCAAAAGAAATAGGTCAGATGTTTGAAAAAACCTCTTCAAGGGCTGTTTTTGACGAGCAAATCTTAAGTCACACCAAGCAAAATCTTGCAAAAATTTCAGAAGAAGAATTCTCTTCTGAGCAGCAGCAAGAACTGCAGCTTCAATTTCCTCTAGTGATTGCACAACTAAAATTTTTCGTGTTGCAACTCAAGCAAGCTAAAACGATTGATTCAAAATTAGCGGGTTTACTAAGTGCTGCTCTTAACCTCAGTTTTGGGTTTTCTAGCTGGTAACTAGCCCTAAACTTTCCTTATCAGACATTCTAATACGAGGTTTTTTAGGTTGCCTCATATAAGCTGCAATTCCACAAAGAGTATTAACCAAAAAGTTACTCACTGATCTATGCCTTGTGTGCTCAATCTGAGATATATTTTTAAGTTGATCATTTACAGTTTCAATAATAACTCTTTTACGCAGTAGTATTTTATCTCTGAGATTCATGAACTTATTTTTCATTTTAGACCGTAAATTTGTGAATAATTGTAAGCCTTTATCTATTAACTTTTTTCCTAATTTCTCTGAAATATACCCTTTATCTCCATAGAGGTTTCCGGTGATTCCCTGTGACAAAACCTCAGCTACAGAAACATCCGATGCATTTCCAGGAGTTAGTTGAAAAGCGAGGATTTCTCCTACTTCATTAATGATTAAATGAAGTTTCACTCCAAAGAACCATCCTGCTCCTGTTTTTCCCATTTTTGCAAATTTTGCAAAAACTTTATTTCTTCTAATCCTTTTGTTATGGCAAACTTGTATCTTCGTTGAATCGATAAAACTAACTCCAGTAATTGTACCTTTATTATGTAAAAGATAAGCAAATAGGGGGATGAAAAGATTTTTTAGAAGGTAGACAAATCTGCTATAGCTAATAAGCGTAGGAAACTCCTTATGAAGATAAATCATAACGTGGCTGCAATAGAAGTGTTTGAAATTCCTGTAGTTTGATTGATGAAATAAAATAGATATTGTCATCATTTCAGGAATAGACATTTCTGCTTTAGGTCCTCTTAGAGATTTGCCTTTGGTAATTAAATGTTGCTCCCATTGCTTGTTGAAATCCTTCCAAAAATCATCCACAGAGCAGTATAATTCAATAAGCGTTTCCATTTTTGACCTCTTTTGTTGTTGTTTTTTCAGAAACGAAACTTGTACAACATTAAGAGGTCTTTTTACACTGTTTTTTTGTCTTATCTTTCCTATTCTTAGTTAATTAAACTCAACATTGGGGTT